>JACIYH010000004.1 GCA_014360055.1 Bacillota bacterium
CGCTTTGCTGTGGCGAGCAGGGCGAGCCCGACCCCTAGGGCGATCGCGGTCGGCCAGGCGTTACCGGTGATGATAAGGAAGAGCGGTGCCACACCAAGTCCTGCACCGCCTATAGCCTTCAGGTGGCGGTATCGCCTTTTCACCCGAGCGTTTCGCTCGAGCAGTTGCTCAAAGTGGGCCCGGGCACGTTCGAGTGCTGCGCCGTCGAGCGCAAGCAATGATTCGCGCAGCGATTCCACCCAGGGTTGGCCGAAAAGCTTTTTGGCCAACTTGTTGAGGCCGTCCGTACATGCCTCAAGGCGACTGTTAATGGTCGAGATCTCACCGTATACCTTGTTTAGCTCGCCCTGGTACTCGAGGGCGAGGGGCTGTGTTGTCAGCAGGTCCTGGCAGTACCCGGAATACTCATCGATACGCCGTTGGGCCTCTCGTAACTCCTCGAACAACTCCTCCCGGGTTGCCCTCAGCCGCGCCACCTCTTGTTGAATCTGGGCGACTTCCGATAGCAGTTCTGTTTGCCTGTGCAGTCGAACCAGGTTTTCAGTGAGTTGCATGTAGCTGTCGCAAAGCTTGAGTAGATGCTGGTATTCTGAGATCTTGTTCTCCACAGCTTCGAGTTTGCGTCGGACTGCCCCTACCCGCTCGGCATCTTGGCGCCATTGTGCCAGAGCTGCCGTGACCTCTTTCTCCCCCGTAAGGCCTTGGCTCACGAGTGCTTTCCAACACACCTCGCGGAAATACTCGGGGAGACACGAATCGGGGACTGCGCCGTGGAGGAGGATGGGTCCTACGTAAGCAAACCCGGGGTCATCTGGCACGGTGAGGAGATTGTACTCAGATAACGTTGTAACGAACAATCGACCCCACTCGGACTGGTACTCTACCTCTGGCACGCCGGTTGCGCGGTGCACTGATGACCAAAAAACGCCCTCGCGATATCCGCGGATACCTTGCCACACCAGGAACATCGCGAACGACAACGGAGTCTTGTGTATGAGCGACTGGGTTGCCAGGCGCGGATCCCGCTGGAAGCACCGGTGCACCTGGGTATCCAGCCACGTGACGTCCTCTTCTGATAGTGGGATCTCGCCGAGCAGGTTTACGCCGTGCGTGGTGACGAAATCCCTGATCCGCGCCTCAGATTCCCCCAGGTTCCGGCAGCCTTCGAGCATCAGGTGGTCACCGCCACTCGGGAACTCCTCGACCCGGCGTCCCGGCCGGGCGGTCGGCCGGGCACCGCGTGGTCGGGCAAAGTGCTTGGTAGGCCGGGAGCACAGGGCAGAAGATCGTATGGTGAACGGCGCCAGGGCGAACTTTACGTAGAATATTACGACGCCAGGGGGCGACCTTCCTGGTCCGTCACTGGGTGGCGTACCACCATTTGACTGGCGGGGGGTGCCCTAGCTGGGGGCGGCGTTCTTCAGGGTGACGTATACGGTGTAGCCTGGTCCCTTCTTCTTGGGCCTTTTGTCCCTCGTCCAAGCTCCCTTGCCGAACAGGGTGTCCAGCACCTGCGGCATCAGGCGGTAGGCCTCGTGGTCTTTATCCACTACGTGGTCGGGCAAAACCCGCTCGATCTCAACCTGTATTCCCTTCCAGGGGTGGCCCTGGGTGCGCACCCTCTCGGGCAGGTCTGTTTCCTGGATACGCTTGACCGCCTCTTCCACCCAAAGCTTCTGGGTATCCACCGGCGCCGTACCGGTTGTCTCGGCGCCCTCCCCTTCCTCGGAATCGGGCGCTGGCCCGGTGTGGTGGCCGGGGATGGACGCGAGTCGCGTCGCGAAGGTAGCGCGAAGTTGGGCGGCGTAGGTCGGTGCTGCGGGCCTGGTGTAGGTGGGGTCGGCGGCGGTGTACATCTTTTCGAAAGGCATCACGCGGAGGGAGACGGGGTAGCTCTTGCCGCCCGCGCTGCTCCAGAAGACGCAGTGGCCGGGGATGGGCTCGTTGAGCAGCGCGCTCAGGATGTCGTCGCTGAAGTGGGCGTTCGCCTTCTTCAGGGCGAGGAGGTCGCCGGTCGAGAGCAGGTGGAAGACGAACCAGTTGTCCCCCTGGCTCAGTATCTCGTGGGGGATGCTGCCCGGCTGCTGGGTGATGAGGACGGCGCCCAGGTCGTACTTACGGCCCTCCTTCACCCAGGTGACGTAAGGGGCGTAGCCGGAGGTCCCGCCGGAGGAGCCCAGCACCGCCTGGGCCTCCTCCACCACGGCGATGACGGGGATGGTCTCGGGGTCGGCGCGGGTGAACTGCTCCTGATTGTAGTCGAAGATCCGCTGCAGGATGAGCGCCGAGAGGATGAGTCCCGCCTGCCCGCGCATCTGGGAGAGGTCCACGATGCAGAGTTTGCCGGCCTTGAGGGAGTTGATGAGCATGTCCAGCATCTGGCTCCCGGGGTCGTGCAGCATCTTGACGATGGTGGTCATGTTGGCTCGCGCCGCCGCCATTTCTGCCTCTTGCGTCTTCTCCAGGTGGAGGAGTTCGCAGATGATGGCGGGGTCGGCCATGTTGCCCTGGGCGTAGATTTCGTCCACCAGGCGGCTCCAGTCCGAGTCGTTCAGTTGCTTCAACCTGCGCACGTTCTGCTGGTCCTGCTTCTCGGGTGGCAGGGCAATGGAGACCACGTCCGCGGGGCGGAGCCTGCGGATGTCCAGCCTGATGTCGCTGGCGACGAAGGAGTCGTAGAAGGGGCTGGGGCCACTGCGGTTGGTGAAGAGGACGAGCTTGTCTTCCAGGTGTGGTACGTCGCACAGGCCAGGGCGGTTCTGGTCGTCCGGCCAGAAGTACTCGCCCTCCGGGTCGAAGATGATGGTCCCCACGGGGGCCCTGCGCCCGCCGCGTTTCTGGACCGTCGGGGTATCCCGGTAGAGGCTGCTGAAGAGGAGCTTGGTGAGGTTGGATTTGCCGAAGCCGGCCCGGGCGAACACGAAGGTCCGGCGCGACACCAGACCCCGGATGTCGAACTTGGGGGTGACCCTGGGGTGCCTGATCTGCATCCAGTCCTCCACGGTGATCAGCGGCTGCCCCCCGTTGACGTCGTCTCCCGCAAAGATGTACTCGCCCAGGGCCAGGTAGCCCAGCTCGGCGCCGGGGAGGTTGTGGCCGGCCACCTCCCGCAGCACGTCTTCCGCCAGGAAGGCCACCTTGCTGCCCAGATGGGGGAGGCGGCGGTGGGAGGCGGCGAAGACGAGGCGGTCACCTACCACCCGCACCACTCCCAGCACCCGTATGTTGATGCGGTACTTCAGGTAGCGCTCGCGCAGTTCCTCCGGTATGGGGCGGTCCTCGGCTACCGCCCTCACCCCGTAGTCTTCGCCCTCGCTTGAGGTCAGGCGACCTTCGGCGGAGATGGAGCAGATCCTGCCCAGCACGGCTTCGCTCTCGGTTTCCAGTTGCACCACCACGAACTGGCCGTGCATGGGGCTGTTCTGGTAGTCCTCCCGGTAGGGCAGGACCAGGTCGGCGTGGAATTCCAGGCCGCCTTCGCTGAACCCCCGGAAGATGCCCGCCACCTGTTCCCTGCGGAATAGCTTCAGGCTCATGACGCACCTCCCATGCCGACCTCGGGGTGAAGTCGGGCCTCATCCAGGATCCCCCGCTTGTCGGGGGGTAGCAGGTCGCGCACTGCCTGGTAGATCTCGTCTTGCAGGATGGTGAGGTCGAAGCCGGTCACCTGGGCGTACTCGTGGGCTTTCTGCAGGCACCGCGGGTAGAGGGGCACGGGGAAGCCCGCGATGGCGTCCGCCAGCAGATACCCGAATATCTCGCCTGCGCTCTCGCTCTGGGAGGAGAAGACGTCTATCGTCCAGATGGGGTCTCCCGGTCGGGATCCAAAGCGCACGAAGTACATGTCGCCGGCGACGAACTTGGGCGCCTCGCGTTCGCCGCCTTCGGCCTCGGGCCCGCGAGCCCACTCGGGCCAGACGAAAGCCTTTGCCTCCATCTCTCTGGGCACGCGCACGTAGCAGGGTTCATCACGGAGCATCACACCCTCGATGGCCAGGGCCAGGCGGTAGCGCTCCAGCACCTTGCTGCGCTTGGCGATTCCCACCAGGTAGATGCGCCGCCGCTGCGTCCGCCAGACCCTCTCGATCGCTTCCTCTATCTTCTGGCGCCACCTGATGAACAGCTCCCCGCGGAATACCTTGCTGCGCAGCATCCCGTCCCGCACGATGAGGGTATCCGTGGCGAAGGAGTGGTTGCGGATGCGGTCGTAGAGGACCGCCCACTCGCACAGGTCGCGGTAGACCTGAATCCATGAGGGCGAAACCATTTCCGGGTGCTCCCTGATCATGCTCGCCCGGGGGATCATGGGGCTCAGATTCCACAGCAGGGGCGGATCCACTCCCAGTTCGGTCATCATGACCCCCAGCGCGGTTTTCGGCTTTCCGTCGGGGGTGAACTGGGCCCGGCTCAGGGCTTCCGTGTCCGTGGTGGGGGAGACGCATTCGATGTGGTGCTCCTGCCCGTAGGAGTCGACCACGCGCACGAACTGCATGAAGAAGGGGTCGAACAGGAGCCGGTTGTTTCCCCCATCACTTCCCACCAGCGAGACCGCCGTGGTCGACCGGGGCCGTATGGGTTTGACGTTCCCGGCCAGGGGGCGCACCTCGCGGCACAGGTCGTCCAGCACCCTGCGGTCTTCCTCCGCCCGGCGGGCGATCAGCTCGCGCACCTGCCTCAGGGTTTCCGGTTCCAGCATGGCTACGCCTCCAGTTGGGCCACCAGGTCTATCTCTTCGACGGCGGTTCCCGCCCTGCCGAATTGCTCCGCCTGCCGCTTCCCCCGGGTCGAGGGCCCGGCGCTGCGAACTTCTCTGATGGCCCAGCCGCAGTCGGCGAGGGCGAGGGTTCTCATCAGGACTTCGGCCCCGCTGTACCGGGCGCTGGGTATGCACCCGAAGCGCACCACCAGGCGGGCCCCCGGTGCGCAGAGCCGGGACACGGCCCGCCACACCTCGGCCAGGGCAGCCGCGAAGGCGTCACCCCTCAGTTGTCCGATCTGACCTTCATATGAATAATCGACGTTGGGGGGTCCGCCCAGGAACCAGTTGCGCAGCCACTGGTCGGGTACGTAGTTCCGCATCTGCATGTAAGGTGGCGAGGTCACCACCCAGCGGAACCGCTCGGGGAAAACGTGCTCGTCGAGCCTCCTGCTGTCGTCCTCCATTATCCACCCGGGGGTGCGCGGCGGTATGGTCGCGAAGAACCGGTGCGCGCGCCGGGATACGACCTCCAGAAGGCTGACCCTGGGCGGCTTCAGCCCGCGCTTGAGCCAGAAGTTGATGGCGCTGTTCGGCTTGGTCGCATACGTACGGGGCATCTGGTTGGAGAGGTAACCAGCCCCGTTTTTCTGCAAGGGTCCGTGCAGGGCGCCCAGCATAATGGCCCGCAGGGCAATCTGCGGCGCGGTGACACATTCTCGCAATAGGGCTTCGCGCACCTTGCACATTTCGGCCAGCGTGTCCGGGTGGTAGCACAAATCCCAGAAGGGGCCCGTGGGAACGTCTACCGGGTCAGCGCCGCCCTGCAGGATGCGCGCACACAGGGCGGTGACCTCCTCGGGGGTGACCTGCACCATCTTTGCTGCCGCGATGGCCACGGCCACGCGGCACCGGTCGACCCCCACCGAGGGCAGGCCGAGCAACCTCGCAGCGTAGTTGGTGGTCCCCCGGCCGCAAAAGGGGTCGAGCACCCACTCGCCCGGTCCTGCCTGGCTCAGGTGGGCCAGTGGGAAATCCAGGGGGAACATGGAGAAATAGGGGCAAATACCGTTCAGGCGGAGCATCTCCGCGGGGAAGCCCGCCACGCGGTCCTCCTCGGGTTCTCCATGTGCTACGTGTTGTCCCATGTTGTTTCCTGTGTCGCTTGCCGCGTTGTTTGTTGTATTGGCATCCGCAGGCTGACAGCAGTTGCAGGCCGCCACTGTCCTCTCCCCATCACTCAGCCATCTGCCGTCTTTCTCTCGCCCCGGCTGACGACCGCGCGCGAAGCCCCTACCACATCATGCGGCTACCGCGTACCCCAGATGCCCCAGTTTGTCGCAGGATTGGTAACCCATTGCGCTATCTGAAGAGTACCAAACCTGGAACACCTTATCAACGGTACCACCGGTCGACTACCACCGGTCAGGTGTGGCGGCCGCGCCGAGGCGCCAAAGGGGTACGTCCGCCAACCGTGGCGGAGTAGGAGGAACGGGTGATAGTGTCGTACACGTCACGGTGGGAGGCCTTGCCACTGCGTTCCCCATGACCTTGTTCCGGCAATACGGGGGATGGACCTGGGGTGACCTGGGCTTCGCGATACTCGGAGTTCGCCGGCCCTCACCTCCGAAAGCCTGAGTGACACGGTTAAACCGTGTAAAGCCTGGGATAGCTCAGCGTGGGCGTCGTACGAGGCGAGCCGGAGGTGCAAGTGTTGCCAGCACGGGTGATCCACCAGAGCGACCGAATGAGGCAGCTGTTTCGCGAGAGGATCAGGCAGAAGGTGGAGCGCGAAAAGGAGCGCATGAAGCAGCAGATAGACGAGGATGCCCCGTGGTGGATATCGTGGGCGGTCAAGCCACTGGCGGCCTACACGTTCGACCGGGAGCGCGCCCGGGACGCGGCGGTGGGGCGGGCGGGCGAGCGCCGCGCCTCGCTTAGTTTCTGGTTGCTCCTCCCCCCCTCGTGGGTGGTTATTCACGACGCAGTACTCGAGCCCGAGCCGGAAGAGTTCATCCAGATCGACCACCTGCTGGTCGGGCCGCCGGGTGTCTGCCTGGTGGAGACCAAGTCGTGGGAAGGAGCCTTCCTGTGCCGCGGGGACCGCTGGCTGCGCAAGGATGGTGGCAGGTGGGTGCCTTGCAAGAGCCCCACCGCGCAGAGTCTCCGTCACGCCCGCCTTTTCCGCCGATGGGTGGCGACCACCCTCGGGGACCGGGTTCCCGCCGGGGAATGGGTCCACCCCGTGATCCTGTTGAACGGTGCCAGCTGGCTCCGCGTGGAGGGCAGTAGCGTGCCGGTATTTGAGAGTGGAACCGCTCTGGCATGGCACCTGCGCAGGCAGACCCGTGACGCCATCCTGACTCCGGCGCAGGTCAACATGGTGGCAGAGGCCGTGGCCAACGCCGGGCCGTGCGACCGCCGCGCCTGAGATAAACGGCAGGGGGGATTTACATGAGCGGTCGCTATTTCGGTGCGGACGGGTGTGCCGGTGGTTGGGCGCTGGTGGAGTTGGTTGACGGCAGGCCGGTCATGCACCTTTTCGTCGCGGAGTTCGCAGGTGTCCTCCAGCGCACCAGAGATGCCCGCCTCGTGCTCGTCGACATCCCCATCGGGTTAGCGGATGCAGCCCGCGGGGAGCGCCGGTGCGACGTGCTCGCCAGGAAAGTACTCGGGGACCGGGGGAGCTGCATTTTCCCGGCTCCTATCCGCGAGGTAGTGGATCTGCCCGAACGGTGTACTCAGGCGGAAGCCTCAGCGCGCCAGCGTCAGCTCACTGGGCGCGGGCTCACCATGCAGGCGTACTGCCTGCTTCCGAAGATACGCGAAGTGGACAGCCTCATGCGGCAGAACCCCCGGCTGCAGGAGACCGTGCGGGAAAGCCACCCTGAACTCTGCTTCGCAGCCCTGAATGGCGGGAACCCTGTGGAGCGCGGCAAGCTGAGCCGGGAAGGACGCCGCGAGAGGCTCGCGGCGCTGAGTCGCTACGTCCCGGCCGTGGACGCGTTCATCGCTGGGGTGCCCCGGAGCAAGAGGCGGGGGAGTGCCGCCGCCGATGACGTGCTGGACGCCCTGGCCCTTGCCGTCAACGCCTGGCTCGGCAGCGAGCACGGCTTCCGAGTGCTGCCCGACGAGGGGGAGGAACTGGACCGGTACGGGCTGCGCATGGAGATGGTCACCGCCCGTCTGGATAGTGCCATCGCGGTCGGGGCGGCTGCCGCCACCCGTGGGTAGTCGCCCCCGTGGGTCACCGGGAGTGAAGGACCTCAGGGCGGCTGCCGCGAAGACCCCGGACGGGGCGGAGGTGGGGGTCCGTTGCGCCTGGGGAACTCGGAGGTGGCGCTGTGACGCAATCGGTGTCGGAGGCGGGGCCGGGGACCCCGGAAACGGTGGAGCTGCTGGCGATCGCGGTGAAGTACAATGCGGTGCGCTGCCGGAGGCTCACCGACGGCGGCATCGTGACCTTTCGGCCGGCGGGCGGCGTGCGGGACGAAGCCGAGGGCCAGATCCTCACCGTCGTGCCCATCAAGGAATGGAGCTACATGCGGGGTCACTACTTGTCGGGCAAGGTGGTGGCCGCACGTGTGGACATGGCCGCGGTGGCAGCCCGTTTCGGGCTCCCGCCCCTTGTCCTGTACCCCGAAGGCATTTGGGATCCCCTACAAGAACACTGGCTTGCGGTGGACCTGGACGAAATCCTCGCGGAAGAGGGCGTGGCGGCGGACCTGGACGAGGTGCTCGCCGAGGAGGACGGCGCGGAAGATAACGTCCGCGAGGTGGAGGTCCCGCTGGTGGGGGGAGCCGTGCACCCCAATGGGGATCGCCGCCGCCGCGAGGATGAAGGCGGGGACGTGGGCCGGGATGAAGACGGGCGCCGGGACGGAGAGCAGAGGTGGCGGGAGGCCGTCCTGGAGGCCCTGCTCCGCCACCCGGACGTGTCTCCCTGGGAGCGCGAGATCATCCTGGCCGGCCCGCGACCGGCCTACGAAATGGAACAGGTGGTGCCGGGTGCCAACTGGGCCGAAATGATCGACCCCATCAGCGATTCGGTGGAGCTCAAGGAGGCGGGTGACTGGGAGGGTGCCCGACGCCCGCTCCACAGGTGCCTGGAGGCCGACCTGCGTTGTTTGGACGCCTACGCCCACCTGGGCAACATGTACTTCGGCGAGGGGAGGTGGTACGGGGAGGTGGAGCGGGCGCTGCATACCTACCTAGCGGGGGTCCAGATGGGGGATCTCGCGCTGGGGCCGGACTTCCGCGGCGTGTTGCCGTGGAGCAGGATCGACAACCGTCCCTTCCTGCGCTGCCTGCACGGGCTTGGGCTGGCTCTCTGGCGGCTGGGCAGGGCGGACGAGGCCCGCGCCGTGTTCGTCCGCATGTTGTGGCTCAATCCCATGGACAACCAGGGTGCCCGCTTCCTGCTGGCCGACCTGGACGCCGGGAAGACCTACCTGGAAATGAGCGAAGAGGAAGAGCGCAGGTGGCGTCACCTGTACGGCGATCGGTCTCCCTGACTGGCCCGGCGCGCCGGCTCGGGGCCTGAAAGATACCGGGGACTGGGGGCAGATTCAAGACCACACGATCGAAGTGGCGGATGGCCTGGTCAAGGCGCTACGCCCCCACATCCAGGGACTCACGAGCTGAGGCTTTCAGGTGGCAGGTGAAAAGTAGCAGACGGGAGCCATGGGTCGGCAGTCAGGATGAGGGGCTGGTCCGCTTTGGCCGCTTGCGTTTCGGCTTCTCATCGACAAGCACCGGCGCCAGCAGTATCGGTACGCCCAGTACTTTCTCAGACATTCCGTTATAGTCTTCCGAGATGTGGGTGGGCTCTGGAATATCGAAGCGCACCCAGGCAGGTCGGGGATTACTGCCAGCCAGCCCCCGCCCTCGTCCTCATCGCCGCGCATGCCGGGCCCTGGGGGCTCAGCGCTCGTGGGCCTGCCGATCGACGATTTGGCCCGTGTAGGGATGCACGTGTACCACCAGGCGATGGGGCGGGTCTCCCATCTTGCAGAGCATGACAACCTCCCAGAGGCCCCGCGCGAAGGTCACCTGGACGTCCGGAAGCAGGTTGGCAACCGTAGAGGCGTATTCTCCGGTGGCCTTTTGCCAGCCTTCCGCGGTCTTCACGTACCACTGCCCGTTCTCCTGCTTCACCAGGTTTCGCCCCGTGTGAGCATCCCACCACCGCCCTACTTCAGGGTCCTTCAGGGCCAGGTCGCGGGCCTGGTCGGCGTTTACGAGGATGGCGCCCTCGCCGGCGATCTCGATTTCCACACTGGCCGAGACCTCCGTCGGCTCAAGTTGGGTGCCGCCCTTGGTCTCGGTGGCGGCGGTTCCCTCCGTGCCGGCAGTACACGGTGATTGCAGGTAGAACGAAGCCGTTATCCGGTACTTCCCCGGGGGCAAAGCTTCGGGAGGGTGATCCGGGGCGTCGCCTGGCAGGGATGTCCCCGGGAATACCGTCTTCCAGGCAATGCGCTGTGTAATGCTGGTTCCCGCCGCCAGGGTGCCGGTGCTCACCGCCGGCAGCCGGACGGGCGAAAGCCCCTCCTCCTCCAGGGTCATGCGCGGTACGGGCGATCCCGGATGAACCGGTTCGGCCCGTACGTATATCGCGGGGTCCCCGATGTTCCAACGCGTGAAAGCCAGTTCCCGGGAGGAGCGGTTCTCCACGCCCGCCACCACCCCGACCGTCTCCCCTTTGCGGTACAGACTCCTATCCGTATACAGGACCAGCCTGAGATCCCCGGCACTCTTCTCCGTCAGGTTCACGGGGAGGGAGGGAACCGGGATCCGCTCTGTAAGCTCGAATTTCTCCACTGCCCGGCGCAGGAAGGTGGCCGCCTCACCCAGGGTGAGATACTGCCGGGGGCGCAGGGTACCGTCGGGGAATCCCGCGATGAGCCCGCGCTCCACGGCCACGTCTACGAGAGCCCCCTGGACGTCCGGTACTTCGGCCCAGTCCCCGAACCTGGTGGCGTGGCGCGGGGGTCCCAGGGAGGACAACTTCTCCCGGCCGTACAGGTTGAGGATCTTCATGAACGCTCCGAAGGCGTGCCCCCGTTCTATCCCTTCTTCGGTACCGAAGGCGCCGGTATAACACCAGAGCCAGTAGCGCAAGCTGCCCAAGACGCGGTCGTCCCCCGGCACCGCCCCGAACAGGCGGCACACCATGGAGTTCCATTCGGTCGGGGTCACGGGAGCATCATAGTTCGGTTCTTCTGCCCCCGCTGGCGCGGGAGCGCGCAGCCCGATCTCCTGGATGAAGCGGACACTCTCCTGCGCCCAGTGCCCGCCGCCAGCGTCGGGACCATCCGCTCGGCCGAGTTGCGGCCCCGCGACCGCACCCCCGAGCAACACGACGAGCACGGTGAAAACGACGAGCCCTCTGGACGGTCTGCCCATGTGCGCGGCCACTCCCTCCCTGCGGGCTGTCCCATCAGGCCCTCCCATCAGGCCCGCCCATTGGACCACCTCGGCTGTCCCATCGGGTGGTGCTCACAACGCCCCACCCACGATAACAGACGGCGGCGGCCTCCGGCGAGTTGCAGCAGACGCGCGGCTTCCCCGGTTGGTCCGTGACTCCTCTACCGGTTCCCGCTCGAGGATACGGTCCAGATCGACATCAATAGCCGGTCCGACCGCGCGGACTATACGCCACGATGTCGGGGTGGACTGCGGACTATACGCCGTGATCCGCGCCCGACCGCGGACTACACGCCATGATGTCGGGGTGGACCGTGGACTATACGCCGTGATCCGCGCCCGACCGGGGACTATACGCCGCGATCGCGGGCCCACCGCGGACCCTACGCCCGATCGCAGTCCGGCGGGGGTGTCATTGAGTTTTCAGGAACGGTAGAAGCACCTCAGTAGAGAGTTGATGAGGTGGATCTTGCCGAAGTCGCCCCCGGTGAGGGAGTGCAGGGTGCTCTCCTCGCCGAGCAGCGCCTGCCTTATCTCCTCCGGCTCCCTGCCCTGTGCCCTCAGGCGGCAGGCCTCGGTGGCCAGGTGCTCCCAGAACTCGACCTTGGTCGCCAGTGCGCGCCTGCCGTCTTCCACCACGCGGCCGGACCCGCAGAAGATGGTCTTGAACTCGTAGTCCAGCAGCCGGCGCAGGGAGGCCAGGATCTGGCCGGCGTCCTCGTCGCTGCGCATGAGCTCGGTCCGTTCGGACAGGAACAGGTCGCCGGTGAACAGCCACCCCTCGTCCGGTTCCAGCAGGCAGATATGGTCGTCACTGTGGCCGGGTGTGTGGATGACCGCGTACCGGTGGCGCCCGACGGTCAGCTGGTCGGGGATGGCCGCGGCCGCGGAGGCCGGAGGCGAACCCCAGGCGAAGTGCTGGTAGGGAAGCAGGCGTGCGATCCATGACGTCGGATCGCTGATGCGCGGCACCGCCAGCGGGTGGGCGAGGGCGGGACCGGTGCCGAACTGCTGCTGCAGGATGGCGTTGTTGCCGATGTGGTCCTCGTGGTGGTGGGTATTGACGACGGTCCTGACGGGGTAGGGGGCGAGGGCGGCCGGTATCTCTTCTGCCACGTGAGCCGGGCCGGAATCGATCAAGAGCCCGTCCACATAGTAACAGGCCATGGTATAGACCGGCTTCCCTCCGAACAGGCGGCCCATGGTAAACTGGGTCACCGGCCCGAACTCCCTGGTGGTTATCATGATGCGCACCCTCCTTGCGTGTACGCGGGAACCCCGTGGAAACCAACGCGGGAACCGTGTGGCAACCGACGCGGCCGACGCAAGGCACGGCAGCCCCTGCTGGGCGGCACGAGGACTCCCTCACCGCGATTCATTCGGCGCAGGCCGGTCCCGTCCTTCCAGCGTGTGGTTAAGCGGTGCCGGGGGACCTCGGGCGACCGGAGTTCCGTGCGAGCGAAGTTCCGTGAAGGGATGGGGCAGGGCGACGGAGAACAGGAGATGGCATACCGCCGATAGGAGGGGTCGGCGCCTCCCAGTCGGGGAGGCGGCTACACGGGGACGTCGTCTGGGGGTGTAAGGCGTTGCTGGTGGGAGAGAAAGTGGTGCTCAGGCCTCCCGAAATGGAGGATGTGGACACGCTCCTGCGCTGGATCAACGACCGCGAGGTGGGTCGTCACCTGATGCCCCACTTCCCCTATTCGCGCGCTCAGGAGCGCGACTGGATCGAGCGGGTCTCCCGCAGCGAGAGCGACCGCGTCTTAATCATCCAGACCCACGAGGGCCGGCCCATCGGCGTCATGGGTTTGCACCGCATTGACCAGGTGCACCGGCAGGCCGAGCTGGGGATCTTCATCGGCGAGAAGGAATACTGGGGGCAGGGGTACGGCACGGACGCCATCCGTACCCTGCTGCGGTTCGCCTTCGACGCGATGAATTTCCACCGCATCTACCTGCGGGTCAACGCCGACAACGTGAGGGCCCAGCGCTGCTACGAGAAGTGTGGCTTCGTGCGCGAGGGCACCCTGCGGGAGGCCGTGTTCAGGGATGGGGGCTGGCGCGACCAGCACCTCATGGCCGTCCTGGCCGACGAATTCCGCCGGTGCTGTTCCACGTCATGATGAACTTCACCGGGGAGTTCTTCACCCACCCGATTGATCGCCAAGGACTACCTGCCTGGTGTGGAGCGCTCTGCTGGCCGTCGTGGCCGTGGCAGTACGGGGCCCCGAGAGACTTTCTCCCGGGCTCACACGCTGGCTTCCAGGCAAGGGGCCGGGCCCTTGACTCGCCCCACGGGCGGTGCTGTGATAATATGGTGCAAGCGCCGTTGGCGCCAGACGGGAGGTGTGTGGGGATGCGTGCGGTGGAACCAGCTGACATGGCGAACGGTGGGAAGGTCAGGACCTCGCACGTCGAAGTGGTGTTTTCCGCAGGTTGGCACCGGGAGGCGTGGCGCACCGACCTGCCGCGCGAGTGCCAGGAGTGCCAGACGTCCTGCCAGTCGGCCTGCAAGACTTCCTGCACGGTGAGCAACCAGCCCTGTCCGCTGGATGATGCCCGTTAGCCGGCCACGCCGCCGGTTGGGAATCGCTGACCGTGTCCGATTTGGGAGCTAGTGAGGTGGCCGGTCCGGGAGCACATAAGGTGTCCGACCCGGTAGCCCAGGGGGTCGGCCTGCGAGTCGGTGACGCCGCGGGGGGACGGCGGCATAGCCTGCCCCCCCGTGTGCACAGGTTTGAGTTACACGGGGTCAAGCTCGCCTTCGACGCGGGTAGTGGCACGCTGCTGGAACTGGACCAGGCGGCCTGGCGGGTGCTGGGCGACTATCTCGCGCAAGGGCCGGAGGCGCCCGCGCTTCGCTCCCCGATGCCGGGGATGCTGACCGCCGCCGAGGAAGAGGCCCGCCGGGAACTGGACCGCCTGCGCGAGTCGGGGGTTTTGCTTTCTCCGGTGACGCTACCGGCGCGACCGGAACCGGTGTTGAAAGCGCTCTGCCTGCACGTCGCGCACCGTTGCCAGATGAGTTGCTCGTACTGCTTCGCTTCCGGAGGGGACTACGGCCGGGCCGCCGGGTCGGGCCTCATGAGCCCGGCCACGGCCCGGGCGGCCGTGGACTTCCTGCTGGGATCCTCCCCCCGGGTCGGGCGGTGGGCTATGGACTTCTTCGGCGGCGAGCCGCTCCTCAACTGGCCGGTGGTGAGGGAGACCATCCTTTATGCCGAGAGGCGGGCTGCCTCCTTGGGAGGGCAGGTGCGCTTCACCCTGACCACCAACGGGCTCGCCCTGACGCCGGCACGGCTGGCGTTCCTGGACCAGCACGGGGTGGACCTGATCGTCAGTGTGGACGGGCGGCCTGCCGTCCACGACGCCGTCCGCCGGACGATCTCCGGCCGGCCCACCTGGAGCAGGGCGGTCAGGGCTGCCCGGCTGGCCACGTCCACCCGCCTGCTCGACGTGTGCGGCGGCGCCGCCGTCGGGCCCGGGGGCGGCGGACAGGACCGGTCGGGTGATGAGCGCCCCGTGCGCGGCGCGCGGGCGGGGCCCACGGTGTGGATACGCGGGACCTTCACCCGGCGCAATCTGGACTTCGCCCAGGATGCCCTCTTCCTTTTCCATCTGGGCTTCTCGCGGGTTTCCCTGGAACCGGTGTGCGGCGGCCCTCCCGACCTGGCCCTGCGGCCTGAGGACGTCCCGTACCTGGCCGGCCAGTACGAGTTGCTGGCCCGCGAGTGCGCCGCGAACGGCTTCCGGTTCTACCACTTTGAGCTGGACCCGACCGGCGGGCCCTGCCTCAGCCGCAGGATGGCTGCCTGCGGGGCGGGCAACGAGTACCTGGCGGTGACGCCGGAAGGGGACCTGTACGTGTGTCACCAGCTGGTGGGCCAGGAGGAATTCCGGGTAGGGGACGTCTGGCACGGGATCACCCGGCCGGAGGTGGGCAGAAAACTTTGGCAGCATGACGTCTCCTCGGGCCAGTGTGCCGATTGTTGGGCACGGTTTTTGTGCGGGGGTGGTTGCCGGGCGGCGGCTTTCTTCGAGCACGGGGAGGTGGGGAGGCCTCCCTCGCTGGAATGCGCGTTGCAGAAGAAACGTTGGGAGTGCGCCCTGTGGCTCGCCGCCCGGCGCCGCGGCCGGCCCGGTTGACCCCCCCGCCCACGGGGGCGGGTGGAGGCGCCCCCTGTGCGGTCGCGAACCGCCGCGCCTATCCCCGCGCGGCCCGCCTATGGGCCATGCGCCCGTCGGCGGGCTATCGGGCAGGCGGCAAAGGTACGCCAGGAGGAGGACGGGCCGCTCGGGATACTCGTGGTAGACCGCTGCGAGGACGTCCTCCACCTGCACCTCGAGGCCCAATTCTTCCCTCAATTCCCGGGCCAGGCACGTCTCGGGACTTTCGCCGGGTTCCAGTTTGCCACCGGGGAACTCCCACTGGCCCGCGAGGGGTCCCGACGCCCGGCGGGCGATGAGTACAGTGTCACCCCTGCGGACGACGCCTGCGGTGACGATCAGCGGATAACCGTCCCGGCCCACACCATGACCGTACCCGACCCCGCGATTCCCCTGCTCCCCGTGCGCGGGCATGACTGCGCCCTCGCCCCCCTTCGGCTGCATCCCGTCAGCTACCCGGCACCTCCGTCCGGCCGACCCCGCCTCCTCGTTCCCCGGTGACTCGGACCCGTCATGCTGCGTGGGACCTCCGTCCGGATGACGCCGCTTCCTGTTGCCCGGTGCCCGTCGTACCTCATGGCACCTCCGTCCGGTCTGGCCCCACTGCCTGTTTCTTCAGCAACTCCCCCATCCCCTGGTGGCCGAGAGCGATGGGAATGCGCCCACCCGGCGGCCGCAACCCGACCTCCCGTCACCATAGTGTGGGCCGATTTAGCGGTTGGTTCGCCGGTCAGGGGAGCCGGGAGGAGACGGGGTACCTGCCAGAGAAACCGAGACCCGACGAGGGGGCGAGCAGCATGAGGCCGAGCACGTTTTCCATAGTGGGGTATGATCCCGTGCGGCAGGAGTGGGGCGTGGCAGTGGCCTCCAAGTTCCTGGCCGCGGGGGCGGTGGTCATGCATGCGCAGGCCGGGGCAGGGGCGGTGGCTACGCAGGCCCACGCCAATGTGAGCTACGGGCCCCGGGGGCTGGAGTTGATGGGCGGGGGTGTCCCGGCCCAAGAGACGGTGCGCCAACTGACGGGGGCCGACGAGGAACGCCACCTCCGCCAACTGGGGGTGGTCGATGCCTGCGGCCGCAGTGCCACCTTCACCGGGGAGGGGTGCATCCCCTGGGCGGGAGGCATCGCGGGCGAGGGCTTTGCCTGCCAGGGCAACATCCTGGCGGGCGAGCAGGTGGTGCGGGCCATGGCCGACGCGTTCGTGACCGCCTCGGGTCCCCTGGCCCGGCGCCTGCACGCGGCCCTGCTGGCGGGCGACCGTGCGGGCGGCGACCGCCGCGGCAGGCAATCGGCGGGCATCCTGGTGGTACGTGCCGGAGGTGGTTATGGCGGCCTCAGCGACCGCTACATGGACCTGCGCGTGGACGACCACCCCGATCCCGTGGTGGAACTGGGGCGTCTCATCGATTTGCACGATCTCTACTTCTTGCCCCCAGCACCCGAGGACATCCTCCCCCTCGATGAGGCGCTCATCACGGAGATCCAGCATGCTCTCGCCAGGCTCCGCTATTGGGATGGCCCGGTGGACGGGCGCTGGACGCCGGAACTGGAAGCGGCGCTGTCCACCTATGAGGGTGTGGAGAACCTGGAGGAGAGGCACCGGCGGGGACCCGAGATCGACCGTAAGGTGCTGGCTCACCTCCGTAGGCACGCGCAGCAGGCACGGGAGCGGCAGGGAGTTGCGCCCGGCGGCACCGACGCGGGCGGCCCGGGTGGCCCAGGTTGCGGGCCTACCTGGAGGACTTGAGGGGGAGGGCCACTAGCGGGGGACGAAAGTGACGCGGATGTTGGTGTAATACAACTGGGTCAGTCCCTCGAACCCGGAGTCGGTCCCTATCACGACCCAGGCTTCCGCCCGGTCGCCGGTCGTTATCTCACATTCGTGCTGGAAGGACTTGTACTCGTACGAATCGTCCTGGGAGCCGGTCTTTTCGATATTGCCCAGTACGACCGGGGCGTTGCCGCCCCCGGCCTGGTTTCCCTTATCGAAGCTGACCCGGTAGTACCCGTCCCCGCCGACCGCGGGCGCCGGGTCGGAGGTGACTACGCCTGCCTTGACGTATACGCTGCCCCCCAGGGAACCCCCGATTCCGATCAGGCCCGGCGCCACGTTGGTGGCCAGGTCGAAAGACAGCCTGACCGTGTAGGTGGTGCGCCGCTTTAACCCGTCCTCTTTGCCGAATTTCCTGGCGATGAACATGAAGAGGTCTGCCATCCCTCGGGCCCGTTGCTGAAGTGTAAGGTGACTTCCAGCGGTTTGGTTCCACACCGAGGGTGTTGCCCCCCCCTGAGAAGGGGGGTTTTCGCCGCCTGCTTACCGGAGGCGCGAGGGAAAACCCTTATTGTGGGGTGCACCCAGGTAGCGCTCGACCGCCCTGGCCACTTCCCTCCCCGATGCCAGCCTCTTGATCAGGGGTTGGCCGTCCACACAGACTCCGCGGGTCAATCCGTACTCCTGCACCACCGCCCGCTCGTCGGTGTTGACCAGGCGCACTTCCACGTCGAATTGCCCCAGAGCTCTCACGGCGCCGTCGATCATCCAGCCCGACCAGGGACACTGGCTGCTGTGCAGTACTTCCACCACATGACGGGTGGCCGGCACCACCCTCCTCGTGCGCGGACGTATCAGGGAGGGTCTGCGAGCACCACCCGGGTCCGGACGGACGGAGGGCCCACCGATACCCGGGTCCGGACGGACGGAGGGCCGACCGACACCCAGGTCCGGATGGACGGAGGGCCTACCAGTACCACCCAGGTCGAGATGGAGGAGTACCCGGCTGCCGTCCCTGTCAACTTCCGAAAACCCCCATCTCTTGAAGAACCTCACAGGCATGTACGGGAAGTAGCCGAACCACTTGTCCCTCTCGTACCCAAGTAGGGTGATGCCACCGTACGGGTGCGGTGACGATGGCGCCGACGGCGACGGTGACGATTGCGGAGACGACGACGGTGACGATGACGGCAACGGCAGGGACGATGACGGGGGCGACGGCGGCGGGTCGAGGGTGTCGCGGGCGCGCGCGATAACGTGTTCCATCAGCGCTCTGGCCACGCCAGTCTTCCAGTAGCGGGGCAGGACCCAGAGGCAGTTGATGAAGAGGCAGCCCTCGCCGTTGACGGGTTCCGCTGCCCATTCGATGGGAACGTATTCCATTAGGCCCTGCTTCTCGCCCTCCTCCCCAAGGGCGATGGCCACGCGCAGGCCCCTATCCACCATACGCTGGAGCCACGCCTTTCTCTGCTCCATGTAAGGTGTCATGACCCGGAGCATCCTGGGAGGGTCATCGGGATGGAGGCAGAGCCCTTCCACCAACTATGGGTTGTCTCCCGAAAACTCTACGATGCGGACGGTCATCGTGGTTCACCCCGCGACCGCGCTAGCGGCGGCGTTGCTCGAGTTCCAGGCGCATCGGGTTGTGAGCGATGTCGTCGGTCGTCGGCCGGACCTCGTCTGGTCCCGGGCGGCGCGCCATGTCCTCCTGGAAGGGGAACTGGACGATCACCACCGTGTGGCATGATGGCTTGGCGGCCCGGGCGGCCTGCAGGGTGAAAAAGCCCATAGTGCCCGCCCCGAAGACGAGGACGCGCTCGCCCGGCCGGGGAGCGCGGCCGGGGCGATCCCGAGATCGCCTCGCCCGAATGCGAGGTGCAGCTCGCTGCCGCAGATGCCACAGGCGCGGTTGCGCATCCTGACCCAGTTCGGGCCGGGTAGGGGCGGTGGCGGGACGTCCGCCACACGGACTAGACCCAGGCGGCTGAAGTAGATGGAAGGGAATACCCTTCCCAGGAGTCGCGTGGCCACCAGGGAAGCGGGACGGAACTCTACATAGGCGGTCTTCACCGTCTTGTCCTCCGCGGTCCGCCGGGGCCGTGGCCACGGTGCCTGCTGCCTGCGTCCGCTTGTACCTCGCCAGAGGCGAACCGTTTCGCTGGACAGCTACTTCGACGCAGGCGTGCCATTTCCTGCCGGGCCGGCTGCGGGGAGGAGACCACCCGGAGAGCCATAGAGCCTGTATGGAGCGGCACCGAGTGCCGGACAGGGGCTGGTGAGTGCCGCATGAGGGCTGCCCGGCAGCTGGCGACGGCCGCATGAGGGCTGCCCGGCAGCTGGCGACGGCCGCATGAGGGCTGCCCGGCAGTGAATCAAGGCCGCATGGAGTTGCCACCGTCAAAGCGCGTATACTGCGCGAGTTCCTCGAAACGTTTCGGCCCGTGCCGACTCGGGCGAGATGTTTACCTTCGCCGCCGGGTCAAGTTCCCGCCCCCGCCGGCGACGCGTGGAACACTAGGTATGCTGCTGCGTCAGGACAGGTGGTTGGGTCCGGACGTGCCGGGTGGCTGCGGCCCGAGCGTGGGGCCGGGGCCAGAGTGTGTGGCTGCGGCCAGGGCGGGGTGACTGTGGCCAGGGCGGGTGGCTGCCGCCAGGTCGGCGTGGCCAGGGCGGGGGGTTGCGGGGCAGCTATGGAGATTCCGTCAGCGCGTTGGTACCGTGCCATAGGAGAGAGACACAGCCGTCGGCGCTTTGAGCCGCGCCCGGTTGAGCCGGCGCTGCTTGCACGCCTGGTGGCCGTTTGCGAGGGGTTCCGCCCGTATGACGAAGCGCGGGCAGTGCTGGTGGCACGGCCAGCGGACGAGGTCTTGAGGGGCGTGGTCGGTAGCTATGGGCAGGTCAAGGGGGCACCTGCCTACGCAGCACTGGTGGGAAGAACGGACAGCCCGTACGTGCATGAACGGTTGGGGTATACCGGCGAGGCCGTGGTGCTGGAGGCCACCTCGCTCGGGCTGGGTACGTGCTGGGTGGGTGGCTTCTTCCGTCCTGAGGTGGCCGCCCGCCTGCTGGGTGTGGCTGCCGGGGAACGGGTGATGGCGGTCATACCGCTGGGCTACCCGGGCCCTCGCAGCCGGGAAGAGTCAATCATGAGCGGCTTTGTCCACTCGCACCGTCGCAAGCCGCTGGCGGAGCTCACGGCGCGCGGTGCCCCCGGCGCTGTCGACGATCCTGCCCGGTGGCCGGCGTGGGTGAGGGCAGCGCTGGAGGCGGCTCGGCTGGCGCCCTCGGCGATGAACCGTCAGCCCTGGCGGTTTGCGGTTAGCGCTGAGCCCGCCGCCGCTGACAGCCCGGCTGGTGTTGACGGCCCGGGCGGTGCTGAACGGCCGGCTGGGGCTGAGGGCCCGGTCTGGACGATCACCGTCGGGGTGGCCGGAGGGCGCCAGACAGGCGAGATCAGCAGGCGATTGGACTGCGGGATCGCTATGCTCCATCTGGAAGTCGCTGCCCTTGCGCACGGGGTGCGCGGAGCCTGGGAGCCACTGCCTCCGCCTGGTGTGGCCCGCTTTTGGCCCCGGTGAGGGTGAGCAGTGCTCCATGAGGGGGGGCTGGGCCGCTTACCCCGGTTGGGTTCGAGGTCCCTGCGGTGGTTGAGGTCCTTGCGGTGGTTGAGGTCCCTGGGGCGGTTGAGGTCCTTGCGGTGGTTGAAGTCCTTGCGGCGGTTGCCGGGGTACCTGTGCCGGTTGTAACCCCCGTCCACGGCGGGCGGCTCGGATGTACTGGCGGCTCATATACGTGAGGTATCGGAGGATGGGGTCGTCTGGAGGGAGGTCGCGTAGAGGGAGGAGCCCGCGTACTTTCTCGGTCATGGTCTTAAAATTCAGGTCCTTCGCTGTAATGGTGATGAGGTGGATACCATGTTCCTGACAGAGCGCTTTCTTGATGTAGTCCCGGGCCATGGTCTCCCGGGCCCGGTCTGGATCAGGGAAGGCATCTGTCGGCCCGTAATGCTGGGGGCCGTTGAACTCGAAGGCCACGCGCTCTTTCAGGTAGTAGCGGTCGAACTCCAGGCAGGCGCCGGTGGCGGGATTGCGGATGGATCCCAGGCGGGCGTTGTTGTCGTACTCTGTGGACGCCACTATGAGATCCAACCACTCCCGCATCAGGGCTTCTCCCTTGAAGCTGGCAGGCCCGAGGCGTGCCCGCACTTGGTTCAGTTCAGCATGGCGTTGTTCAAGGATCGGGTTACGCAAGGTGAAGACGGTCTGACGGCCTGCCGCCCGCTCGAGTCGCAGCCATCCCGCCTGCTCCAGGGCCGCGACGCATTTACGCAGCGTAGCCGGGTCTACGCGGAGGGCCTGGGCCAACGCGGCCTGAGTCCCCCGCCATTGACGGGTCTGAGGTTCGCATTTCCCCAGAAGATAGATGTAGACGAACCTGGCCCCGATGGATAGCTCCGCGTTGACCAACTCAAGCGGCACGACGAGACCCGTCACTACTCCCACCTCCATGCGCCTTCTCCCCATTATTTGACACGTACTCCAGTATTCTCCTGCAAACTGGCGTTTTGCCCGCTATCTCCGTCCTGCGAAAAGTGGTCGGGGTCGTTCGTCGGACGGGGCAGAGGCAATCAGGGAAAATTTCGCTGCTTCTGTCCCGGGGATGGGACGAATTCTTCCGCTTATCGTTGGCGAGGGGCCGGTAGAGCAGGGCGGGCATCTGGGGAGAAGTGCCAAAAGGCTGCTGCCGTCGGGATTATGAGGTTACAAGTTCGACAACGAGATGCGTAGATGCATGGGTTGTCGACTTGTGCGCTGCAGAGGCGGGGTGGTTGGCGGGACAAATGAGGGTGAGACCCCCCTCGGACAGGTGTTGGCACCGCAGAATGTGAATTCTTCGCAGCCACCCGGCGGGACAGAGGGCGAAGAAATCACTTCGAAGGGCGGCGCGCTGGTCGGTGTCAGGAGCCGGCGAGGGGCGGCGCGCTGGTCGGTGTCAGGAGCCGGCGAAGGGCGGCGCGCTGGTCAGTGTCAGGAGCCGGCGAGTTGCGGCGCTCTGGTCGGTGCCAGGGGAAGTAAGGCGGGGTGGGTGCGCCTGTAGCGGGAGCCCCGGGCGCCCGGGGCTGGGGTGGCCGCGCGATGGGAGGGTTCTGCGGGTAGGTCGTTGAAGTCGTTCGCAGGGGGGTGCGTTTTGCTCTGGGATCCGACGATTACGGATGTCTACCGGGCGCGGGCGGTGGTGAGCAGGTTCCTGCGTCCGACGCCGCTACTCAAGCCGGCCGCGCTCGGCGAAGCCCTGGGGTGCGAGGCCTGGCTCAAGTGTGAGAACCTGCAGCCCATCGGCGCGTTCAAGGTCCGGGGTGGGCTGAACCTGGTGTCGCGGCTCACTGCGGAGGAGAGGGAACGCGGGGTGATCACCGCCTCGACGGGCAACCACGGGCAGTCCATCGCCTTCGCGGCGCGGGCGTTCGGGGTGAAGGCGGTGATCGCTGCTCCCGAGGGCGCCAACCCCTACAAGGTGGAGGCCATGCGGCGCCTGGGGGCGGAGGTGGTCCTGCGGGGGAAGGACTTCGACGAGGCGCGCGAGTGGGTGGAGGAGGAGGCGCAGCGCCGGGGGTACCGGTACGTGCACTCGATGAACGAGCCCCTCCTCATCGCCGGGGTGGCGACTGCCTATTTGGAAATCCTGGAGGAAGTGCCCGACCTGGATTACATCATCGTGCCCATCGGGGGCGGCAGCGGGGCTTCCGGGGCCTGCATCGTGGCCAAGAGCCTTAATCCCGCCATCCGGGTGATCGGCGTGCAGGCCGAACGCGCACCGGCGGTCTACCAGTCGTGGAAGCAGGGGCGCCTCGTGGAGACGCCGGATTGTGATACCTTCGCCGAGGGGCTGGCCACGCGGGTGGCGTTTGAGTTGCCCTTCCGCATCCTTCGCCGTCACCTCGACGACATGGTGCTGGTGTCGGAGGAGGAGATGAAGGCGGCCGTCGTCCTGCTCCTGGAGACGGCTCACCAGTTGGCCGAAGGGGCGGGGGCGGCGGCCACTGCGGCCGCGCTCAAGATGCGGGATCAACTGGCGGGTAAGAGAGTGGCGCTCGTGCTCTCCGGAGGGAACATCACCGTAGAGACGCTCCGCGGCATCCTGTGCCGCTAAGGCTGCATGAGTTATGGACCGCCCCAGGCCCGGTCGTGAGGTGTGGCGGGTATCAGTGGCGGCGCGGCGGGGTGTGCGCCGGGCAGCGGGCGACCAGGCCCCGGGATTGCAGCTGGTTGAGGGCGTTGGTGACGAGGAAGGCGGGGATGGGCAGGGCGCGGCAGATGTGCTGCTCTGAGGCGGCACCGGCCAGTTGCAGGTAGTGGAGGACGACTTCCTCGGTGGCGCGGGAGCGGGCCAGGGATGCCGCCGCCGCCACCGCCGCGGGAAACCGGCGGGCGAAGGTGTCCCACACGTACGTGTATCGGCGCGGTCCCTCGGGCCGGGTGCCCGCCGGGACCAGGAGCATGGCCGTCTGTAGCTCCGTCAGGGCGCGGTCGAGGGTGGTCCGGCTCACGGCGAAGTGCCGCCCGAGTTCGATGGTGGAGGTCGGGCCTGACGCGGCGATCCGCTCGTAGATGGTGCAGGCGAAGGCCCCTATACGGGCCTCCTCGCGCGCGTTCAGGCAGTCGTCCTCGTCGCCCAGATTCCCTACCATGGCGTAAAAACGGGGCAACATCTGCGACGAGACGTACGTGGGCTTCCGTTGCACGAGCTTGGCGTAATAGAGCCGACCGGACTCGAGGAAGGAGTCCTTCCAGGTCCAGGCCCAGTCCCAGCGGGTGTCTTCGTCATCCGTGGGGAGCAGTTCGAAAAGGGCGGGCACGGCTGCCACGGGGAAGGGGTGGTCCGGTGGTTCGGGGGTGAAGGCGTGGCAGAAGCCGAGTTGATCCACCAGGCGCAGGACCTGCTCCGGTCCCGACACGCGGGGGCCTTCCCTCCGCCTGAGCCGCAGTGCTGCCGCCTGCCACACGGTCCTGTCACCTGGCGCACTGCGTATCGCAGAGCCGGCAATGCCTGTCCAGTACCACATCACATAGAGGATAGCAGAACGGTTGTGCCGCCGCCACCATACGAGCGGGATGGGCGGGGCGGGTCCGACGCGGGGGGCACGGACGGGGCGGGGACACAGGGGGGCCGTTCTGCCGGGCGCATCTCCCGGGAAGGAGGCTGACATGGTGAGTGGCGAAGACCTGAGCAGACGTTCTGCGGGCGAAGGGAATCCGCCAGGAGGTGGTGTAATGGACAGGTCGATGGTGGCGCCGTGCGGGCTGGATTGTGCCGTCTGCGACATTTACCTGGTGCAGACGGATCACGAAGTGAGGCGGCGGATGATCCGGTGGTTCCGCGAACACCGGGGTATCGAAGTGCGGGAAGAGGACATGCGTTGCGATGGCTGCCGCGGGGACCGCGCCAGGCACTGGTCCCCCGACTGCTGGATACTGAAGTGCTGCGTGGACGGGCGGCGCCTGGAGTACTGCAGCCAGTGCGGAGAGTTCGCCTGCTCGCGGCTGCAGGAATGGGCGGCCAGGCACGAGGACTACGGTCGTGCCCTGGCGCGCCTCAAGGGTATGGTGGAGAGCACCTGAAGGCCCGGTCACCGCTCGAGGCGTGGACCCGGGTGGCTAGTTCGAACTGCACATTGAGGGGGCCGGTGCCTGAAAGGCGTGCTCAGGTGGCCACGAGCGTGCACCACTCCAGGGTGGTTTCCGCCACGGGAAGGGCGTCGATCCCGAACTCCGGGAGCAGTACGCTCCGGGGGGTGGGAAGCGCCCGGGCCCGGCGGACGTTGACGACCTCCACTCGCCATCCGGATCTTTCGAACAGGTCCAGGGCTTTGTCGCGGAAGAGAAAAGCGTCCAGGCCATGAGTCTCGATGGCATCCCGGTTAACGCGATCCTCCGGCGGGTAGAAACAGGAGATGGCGTAGAAAGTGCCGGATGTGATGCGCCTGAGTTCCCGCAGCAGATCGCCGGGGTGCTCGATGTTGGCGAGCCCGGCGAAGGTGGTCAGCGTACTGATGCTGCCGTCCCGGAAAGGGGTACGCCGGGCGTCGAAGGCGAGCAGGCTCACCCGGTCATACAGCCCCACCAACTCCAGGTAGCGGCGGTTGCGGCGGAGGACACGGAGACTGAAGTCACTGGCCACGATGGGACGGTCGAGGTGGCGGGCGAGCCTCTCCACCAGGCCGCATCGCCCCGATGCCAGGTCGACCACCGGGCGGTCGGCGGCAGGCCCACCGTGGCCGGCAGGCCCGCCGTGGGCGGCGGCAGCCCCACCGTGGCCGGCGAGGCGGTCGCACAGGTACTTCATCTGGCTGTCTACCGCGGCATTGTACTCCTCGGTGTACAGTCTCGGTCCCGCCTGCGCCTCCAGGGCGGCCGCCGCTGCGTAATCGCCCCGCTCCTCGAGGGCCATGGCGCGGAAAAAGCGATCCGCGGCCGCGAGGGTCCCGGGGTCTGAGTTGAGCAGCCGGTCCTCGATGTCGGGGTGGGCGCGCAGGTACCGGCTCAGGCCGCTTTCCACCTGCTCCCAGAGGTCGTGTCGGGTCAGGTCGGGTGTCAGGAAGACCCCGATGCCTTCCCGCACAGGGTATTGGGCCCCGCAGTCCGGGCAGCGGATGTCGGCCCGTTCGATGTGATCTCCGTGCGCTTCCTCGATGGTGAAGCGGAGATCATTCCGACAGGCGGGGCACTGAAGCATTTCCAGCAGATAGCGGTGCATCATTGAAGCCTCCTTTGCGGGTCCTGGGTTGGCTGGGACGGGCCGGGGGGAGTGAACAGGAAGCGGATGTCGCGCAGGCGCGAGCGCGGGCAGGCATCCTGGCAGGCGCGGCACATGATGTGGCTGCCCGCGGTGAGGCGGGGCTCGTGCCGCGCCACCACTTCCGGCGGCGGCATCCTGCCCGGCCCGCCCAGGGTGAGTCCCACCAGGCACTTCTCATCGTCCACCCGGAAGGGCTCCAGTGCCCCCACCGGGCAGGCTTCCACACAGGCCGAGCAGTTCCCGCAGAGGTCCCCCTCCCAGGGGTGATCGGGGGGAAGCACGGCGTCGGTGAGGATGCCCTCCAGGCGGAGGTCGGGTCCGCAGTCGGGGGTGATGAGCAGGGAGTTCTTGCCGAAAGTGCCCAGACCGGTGAGGCGGGCGAGGTTCTTGAGGGAGATGGCATCGGGGGTAAGGACCGCGCGGTGGCCGCGGGCGACGAGGAGGTTACACACCTCGCGCGCCCTCATGGCCACCGTACCGTATCCGGGATAACGCCACCCACCGCCCGGCAGCCGCACCGCCAGGTCCTCTGCCGGATCGCGGATCTGGGCCGCGACCACGATGGCCGTTCGCGCCCCCGGCAGCACCTCGGCGGGGCGGCGGGTGGGCTGGCGGATGATCCAGCCCACATGGATGCCGGCATACTGCTCCATATCCTCTGCCCGGGCGAACCCCACGCGGAAGCCGCGCCGTTGGGCCAGTTCCCGGATCTCGCCTGCTAGATCGTCCTGCCCTGGCACGGCTTTCCCCCCATCCCGCCCATGCCCCCTGTGCCCCTCTTTCCCGCCCGCGAGCCGGCCCCGGGCCCCCGGACGGTGAGCCTGCGGACCCCCCCCTCAGAGCGGGTGCACGCAAGAGTACGGCCCCCGGAATAACGGCGCCAGCGTCAAGGTGTGGTCAGGGAGCAATGCCGGTGGCCCGGGTGCGGCGGGGGCTGTGTCCGGGGACGCGCAGCTTGCGGTAGAGGCTGGCGCGGCTGATCCCCAACTCGCGGGCGGCCTGGTCCACGGCACCGCTTCCTGAACCGTACCGGGCCAGGCACGCCCTGATCAGTGAAGCCTCGAACCGCCGGACCTGGTCGCGCAGCGTACCGCCGCCAGCGGGCAATCCGCGGTGACGGAGGCGGGGCGGCAGGTCCTCCACCGAAATGGTGGGACCCCTGGTAAGGTGCGCGGCGTACTCGACCGCGTTCTGCAACTCGCGCACGTTGCCGGGCCATTCGTAGGCCAGAAAAGTCTCCAGCACCGCCCGGCTGAACCCGCTCACTTCTTTGGGCACCACCCGGCGCTGGCTGTCCAGGAAGTACTCCGCCAGCAGCGGGATGTCCTCGCGGCGCTCCCGCAGCGGCGGGATGTGCAGGGGGATGACGCTCAGGCGGAAATAGAGGTCCTCGCGGAACTCGTGGTCACGCATCATCTGCTCCAGGTCCCGGTTGCTGGCGGCGATCACGCGCACGTCCACCGGCAGTGGGCGCGTGCCGCCGACCCGTTCGACCACGTGGTCCTGGAGCACGCGCAGGAGCTTCACCTGCAGGTGCAGCGGCAGGTCCCCGATCTCGTCGAGGAAGACGGTGCCGCCGCTCGCCATCTCGAACTTGCCCGGCTTGCCCTCCCGCCGGGCCCCCGTGAAGGCGCCTCCCTCGTAGCCAAACAGCTCGCTCTCCAGGAGGGTCTCGGGGATGGCGCCGCAGTTGATCACCACGAAAGGACCGGCCGCCCGCGGGCTGGCGGCGTGGATGGCGCGGGCGAACATCTCCTTGCCGGTACCGCTCTCCCCGCAGATGAGGACGGTGACGTCACTCGCCGCCACCTGCATGGCCTGCTCCTTCACCCGCAAGAGGGCGGGACTGGTACCCTTGATGTCGGCAAAGGTGTATCCCGGGCGGGTGTCGGTCATGCTGCGCACCAGCCGGCGTACGTCGGAAAAGGCGCGGAAGGTCGCCACCACGCCTTTGACCGCACCCTCCACGCGCACGGGCAGCGCCGTAACCAGGAAGTGGGCGGGACGCGGGTGTTGGTACATTTCCTCCCGTTCCCGGTACCCGCGGCCGGTGGCGAGTACCGTGAGCATGGGGGAGTCATGCCAGAGGGTGGAGAGGTGCCTTCCCACCAGTTCCCGCCGCGGCAGGCCGATGAGGACCTCGGCCGCCCGGTTGCAGTGGGAGATAAATCCCTCCTCGTCGATGGCCAGCACGCCCTCCCCGATACTCTCCAGGATGGTGGCCAGCTGGCCCGAGGTAACGCTCAGGCGGGTCATGGCGTGGTGCTCCCTAACTTTGCTGGCCAGGAGTTCCGCCATGCGATGGAGGAATTCCAGCATCTCCCGCTGCTTGGTGAGCAGGAACTCGCGCTGCCCCGGCGTCATGGCCGTGAGTCCCATTACCCCCGCCACCCGGCCGTCCACGACCACGGGGCAGCAGATCTCGGCCTGCTCGTCGATTTCCCCGGTGATGGAGCGGGGGTCGTAGGTGGGGTCCGAGGCGGGATCTTCAACCACGAAGGACTGTCCGGTGCGGAGGACCCGGCCGTATAGAAAGCCGGCCGCCGGGTCGCCGCCCTCCTCCTTGGTACCGATGCGCTGGCGGTACTTGCCGGTGCCGGCCACTATGGTGAGCCGGTCGTCCACGATCTCCGTTTCCACACCCAGGGCGGCGGAAATGGCTTCCGCCACCTGCTGGACGGTATCCTGTATGGACATCAAATCGGAAACGGACAAGCCCCCTCGCACCCCCCATTTGGCGGCAAATCGCGTACTTACTTCGCCCCTGTGCCCATTTGCTCCTGCTCTCTGGGGGCCGAGTGGCGCGCACCCCCAGGGCTCAGACGGTGGCGTGGGCGGGCGAGAGGGGGCTCAGCCACTTGTGGGCTTCGGCGATGGAGTAGGCGGCCAGGGCGCCCTCCTGGGCGGCCTCCATGATGCGGCGCGGCCGTACGGCGTCCCCTATCACGTAGACCTCACCCACGCGGCCGGCCAGGTCCAGCGCCAGGTCGTTGACCGGGGTGGCCCCCACGGCCAGCACCACGGCGTCGGCGGGGAAGGACGCCGTCTGCAGGTGGCGATCGATGGTGCGGACGGTGCTGTCGGTGATGCTGGTGGCGGTCACGCCGGTGAGGCCGTTGATGCCCAGGCGCTTGAAGCGCCCCAGCATGTCCAGCCGGTTGATGGGCTCCATGTCCAGGGCCAGGTCCTGGAGCATCTCCAGGATGGTCACCTGCTTGCCCCGCTCGGCCAGGAACTCTGCCGTTTCGCATCCCACCTGGCCACCTCCGATGATCACCACCCGCTGACCGTCCACCTGCTTCGTGCCGGCCAGCACGTCCCACGCCTGGAAGACGCGGGGACCGTCCACGCCCGGGATGTCGGGGACGGCCGGCACCGCGCCCGTGGCGACGATGACCGCCGCCGGCTGCTCGCGCAGGACGTCCTCCGCGGAGACGTTGCGACCGGTGAACACGCGCACCCGGAAGAGGGCCAGTTCCCGGGTGAGGAAATCGGTGAACCAGTTGATCTTGTCCTTATGGGGTGGCAGGGCGGCGAGGAGCATCTGCCCGCCCAGCCGGTCCGACTTCTCGAAGAGGACCACATCGTGACCGCGCATGGCGGCGATGCGGGCCGCCTCCATGCCGGCGGGACCGCCTCCTACCACCACCACCTTCACGCGGTGGGGGGCGGGCGGGATGGTGCCCAGCAGCTCCTCCATACCCACGGCCGGGTTGACGGTGCAGCGCATGATGCTGGAGGCGAAGATGCCGTTGCCCACGCAGCCGATGTTGCAGCTGATGCAGCGGTTGATGCGGTCGGCATGCCCGGTGGCCGCCTTCAGGGCGAACTCGGCATCGGTGATGTGACCGCGTCCCACCGCCACGAAGTCGGCCTTGCCTTCGGCGATGATGCGGTCGGCCATCTCGGGGGTGCGGATGACGCCCACGGTGATCACCGGGATGGTCACCGCCTGCTTGATGGCCTCTGCCAGGTAGACGCGCCATCCCTCGGGGTAGGACATGGGCTCGAGGACGCGGTCCATGCTTTCGTAGATGCCGGCGGAGACGTGCAGGACGTCCACCCCCGCCTGCTGGAGCCGGGCGGCGATCTGCCTGGCTTCCTCCAGGGTGAGACCTCCGGGGATGAACTCGTCGGCGCTGAAGCGGAAGCCAATGATGAAGTCGTCCCCCACTTTCTCCCGCGTGCGCCGGATGATCTCGAGGGGGAAGCGAAGGCGCGCCTCCAGCGTCCCGCCGTACTGGTCCACGCGCCGGTTGGTGTAGGGTGACATGAACTGGCCGATCAGGTAACCATGCGCCCCGTGCAGTTCGATGCCGTCGAAGCCGGCCAGTTTGGCGCGGGCGGCGGCTTCCGCGAACTTGTTGATGAGGGTGTCGATCTCTTCGCCGGTGAGTTCGCGCGGTTGCACACCCAGGAACCGGCAGGGCACCGGGGATGGCGCCACCGGCACACGCCCCTCGGTGATGGCGGGGGTGGTCTGTCTTCCGGCGTGGTGGATCTGCTGCAGGGCCACGGCGCCGTGGCGCTTGATGGCGGTGGCCAGCAGGCGCAGGCCGGGGACGAACTTATCGTTGTCGATGCGGTGCTGGCGGACCACGTTCTTGCCGGTGGGGTAGTCCACCTGGGCATTCTCCACGATGATGACGCCCGTGCCGCCCTTGGCCCGCTCCTCGTAGTAGCGGATCATGCGGTCGGTGACCTCGCCGTCCTCGCCACCGTAGTTGGTGGCCATGGGCGGCATGACCAGGCGGTTGCGCGCGGTGACCTTACCGATACGGCCCGGTTGAAACAGACTGGGATAGTGATTGGTCGGCACTGACACTCCCTCCCCGCAGGCGCTGGCATTCTCTTCAGTATTGGTGTCCCGCGGAGGAGTGCCTCATGCCTGCCCCACGGCTGGTGCGTGGAGCAGTACCTCATGCGTGCCTCACGCCTGGTGAGGACCCCCGGGAGAGCTGCCCGTCGTCCTGCAGGGGAGAGGGACAACGGTGGCGCCCGCGTTGGGGCCGGCGGCGGGGGCGGCGTGGCGGGTCACCAGGACCCGCATGGCCACGAACATGACGGCTGCCGTGGCGCCCGCCAGGAGGAACGGCGCCAGTTCCATCCTCTGGCGCAGGTAGCCCGCCAGGGGCACGGCCAGGGCGGCCGCCAGGCTGCTCGCCGTACCGATGGCTCCCAGCGCCCGACCACGGATAGTCTCGGGGAGGGCGACCACCCGGAACGCGTCACTCGCCACCATGGAAAACTGGAAGGCCGCAGACATAGCCAGCATACCGGCCATGATGGCCGCTGGATGCCTCTGCAAGGCCCAGAGCAGCACGGAACCACCCAGGCCCAGGGTTGCCCAGGAGAACACCCGGTAGACCCCCCAGCGGGCCACCGCCCGGCCGGCCAGCAGGCTGGACAGCGCCGAGACGGCCGACCCGGCGGCGTAGAACAGGTTGATCTGGGACTTGCTCAGCCCCATGGCGTCGCTGGCGTGCAGGGCGAGGAACGGTCCCCACATGGTGGTACTCAGGACCAGGTAGTACGCCACCGAGATGAGCAGCACCACCGCCAGCCGCCCCGAGAACACGTGCGTGAACTGGAAGTGTTCGGAGCCCGCCGTGGCCGGTCGGGTTTCCCGCAGCAGTACCTGGCGGGCTACGGCTGTGCACACACAGGTGACACCGGTGATCAGGAGTAACCCCCTGGCTCGCACGAGGGGAAGCAGGTAAGCCCCCAGCAGCGGACCCGCCACCACGCCCACTCCGATGGTGAACTCGACCAGGCCGAAGGCGTGGCCATGGCGCTCCGGTGGAACGGCCTCGCCAATTATGGTGGAGAAGGTGGGTCCCTGAATGGCGTTGGCCACGTACCACAGGACGTATACCAGCACAAACGGCTGCCACGAGGGCATGAAGGCGGCCGCTGAGATGGCCGCTCCGGCGAGGTAGGTGGGATACAGGAGGGTGGGGCGACGGCCGAAGCGGTCGCTCCAGATACCTCCGCGGTACTGGAACAGCGCAGCCACGGCCGTCCAGGTGGCGACGGAAAGGCTGACCTGGAAGTCCGATGCCCCCAGGTCACGCAGGATGAGCGGAAGGATAGGACTCCACATCGTCATGGCCCCCACGTTGAGAGCACACGTGACGGCCATGACGGGCACGTTTCTGGCTGCGGGCCACGGTCCGGTTGCCTGCTGCACGCCTACACGTTCGCGCCCGCCACATCACTTCCCTTCCGCCCTGTCCCACACCCGTACCGGAGGCGGATCACCTGGGGCGCGACATCCTGTCGCGCATCATCTACGGCTCCGCATATCCCTCGCCGTGGGGTTGATGTCCGAGTTCATCGTTACCGTCATCGGGGTCACGGTGGGCCTTCTGGCCGGATACTGCGGCGGCTGGTTCGACAGCCTGGTGATGCTCGTGTGCGACATCCTCTTTGCTTCCAGCCTGGTGATGCGTGTGTGCGACATCCTCTTTGCTTCCAGCCTGGTGATGCGTGTGTGCGACATCCTCTTTGCTTCCGCGACCTGCTCTTCTGCATCGGGATCATATTTGCCAGAACGCCGGCAGCAGGCTGCGGGCCGCCACCGTGCCCCCCACCAGGGCGCCGATGGCGCAACCGGCGTTGACCGCCACGCGCAGGAGACCGTAGGCTTCCATCCGCTGCCCGCCGGGTGTGACGTCGGCGACCACCGCATGGGCGGCAGGCAGGAACAGGGGGCTTCCCAGGCCGTGCACCATGGCGAGCAGCGACACGTAACGCAGGTCGCGGGCGAGGGCCAGGCCTACCAGGGCCAGGCTTTGCAGGCCCAGTCCGGCGAGCATGACGGGGCGGCGGCCCCGGGTATCGGCGAGGTACCCTGACAGCAGCTGGCCTGCTATCCCTGCTGCGCCGTTGAGCGTGAGCATCAGCCCGGCCACCAGCGGCGTGGCCCCCAGGCGGCCGGTGGTGTACATGGAAAAGAAGGGCCAGATGGCGAAGTAGCCGATGCTGCTGACCAGCTCGCCCCAAACGAGTATCCACACGCGCCGATCGAACCGTTTGCCCATCGTATTTCGCACTATCAGGCTGCGGGTTTGTCGCTGCTGGGGCTTACCTGCCAGGTGGCTGCGGGTTTGTCGCCGCTGGGGCCTGCCTGCCGGGTGGCTGCGGGTTTGTCGCCGCTGAGCCCTGCCTGCCAGGTGGCTGGGGGTTTCGCCGGGCTGCCTCCCAGTCTCAGGGGCCGCCCGGCGTAAAAATGTTCGATAGGGGATACCGGCGTTCCTGCCGGTGAGGCGGCGGGTGGGCCGGTACGGTGCGCTTCTTCATAAAACCTTCACGGTTGGTGGTTACTATAACGGCAGGATCGGGAGCGGCAGAAGGAGGTTGATTGGTTTGCGTAAGTGGATGTGGGTGTTGGCCGGCGCCCTCGTGCTGGTGCTCGCGGCATCCCCGGTGCTGGCCGCCGGGATGGGTGGCGCTCGCCTGCGCGCCCGTGACGGGGCCGGCCTGGGCCAGTTGCGGCTGCAACTGCGCGACGCCACCTGTGCGGAACTGGGCGTGACTCCCGAGCAGTTCCAGCAGGCCAGGCAGCGCGCGGCCATCAAGGTGGTAGACCAGTTGCAGGCACAGGGTAAGATCACCGCGCAGCAGGCCGAGCGCATTCGCCAGCGCATCGAGCAGGGCGACTTCGGTCGCGGCATGGGCCGGCCGGCTGACGGTCCGCGTCAGGGCATGGGCCCGGGCACACGCGGGCCGGGCATCCGCCTGCAGGCCGGACGGCTGGCGCTGGACGAACTGGCCGGGTTCCTGGGCATCAGCACCGAGGACTTCTGGGCGGCCCTGCGCAGCGGTAAGTCCGTCGCCCAGGTGGCCGAGGAGCGGGGCAAGACGCGCCAGGAAGTGATCGATTTCCTGACCGCCAGGGTCAAGGAGCGCCTGGATGAGGCGGTGGCGGCCGACAAGATCACGCAGGAGAGGGCCGACCAGGTGATGGCTGCCTTCCAGGCTCACCTGCCCCAACTGCTGGACTACGTGCGGGATTGCTCCAACTGTCCCTGCGGCGCCCCCGGCACCGGTGGCGGCCGTGGCGGCCGGTGGCAGCGGGGTGGCCAGGGTCCGCAAGCGCCTCAGGCACCCGCGGCCCCTCAGTCCAGCGGCCTCTGACAGCGTGCAGGCCGTAGAGCCGGCCTGTGATGCGTGGAATCACTTGGGAGGGGACATCCCGACGGGGGGGTGTCCCCTCCGGCTTGGTTACCGGATGTGCGCGCACCCCCGACCACCCCAACCCCAGGTGCCCGGGGCTCCCGCCACAGGCGTACCCGCCTCGCCTTCCCCTGGCACCGACCAGAGCGCCGCCCTTGGAAGTGATTTTCTCGCCCTCTGTCCCGCCAAGTAGCTGCGAAAAATTCACCTTCTGCGGTGCCAACACCTGTCCGATGGGGGGTCTTCCCCCCATTTGACCCGGCAACTACCCCGCCTCTGCAGCGCACAAGTCGACAACCCATGCATCTACGCGTCTCGTTGTCGAACTTGTAACCTCATAATCCCGACGGCAGCAGCCTCTTGATGCTCCCCCCCGCCTGCCCGCCCCGCTTTACCCGCCCTTCACCAAAGATAAGCGGAAAAACTCGTCCCATCGCCCGGACGGAAGCAGCGAAATTTTCCCTGATTGCCCGTGCCCCGCCCGACGAACGGCCCGGACCACCTTTTTCGCAGGACGGAGGTGCCCCGCAAAAGACCAGTCAGCAGGAGACTACTGGGGCGTGTGCTGAATAGTGCCGGAGCAGGCTGGGCCTTGACCCGGGCCTGAAGACGTGAGGGTCAGCGTCGGGCGACCGGGTGCCGAGGGCGGTCATGAAGCGAAAGGGATTGGGGTGGTAGAAATCGGGGCCGATTTGATTCTGGTGGGGGGCAGGGTGTGGGAAGGCGGGGCTGCGGCGGGGGGGTACCGCATTGCGGAAGGCGGGGCTGCGGCGGGGGGGTACCGCATTGCGGAAGGCGTGGCGGTGGCGGGCGAGCGCATCCTGGCGGTGGGCGGCCGGGATCAGGTGATGTCGTACCGCGGACGGGGTACCGAGGTGGTGGACCTCAAGGGGCGTACCGTCCTGCCCGGTCTCATCGATTCTCACTGTCACATCGTGGGGTTGGGGCTGGCCCGGACGGGCATAGACCTCAACTACCCCCGGGCCAGGTCCATTGCCGACGTCTGCCGCCTGGTGGCCGAGCGGGCGGCCGCGCAGCCGCCCGGGACCTGGATCCGGGGACGGGGGTACGATCACCTGCGCCTGGAGGAGCGGCGCCACCCCACCCGGTGGGACCTGGACCCGGTATCGGGCGACCACCCCGTGGTGCTGGTGCGTAGCTGCGGGCACATCTCTGTGGCCAACAGCGAGGCCCTGCGCCGGGCGGGGATCACGCGGGAGACCCCCGATCCTCCGGGAGGCGCCATCGAGCGCCGGGACGGCGAACCCACCGGCGTGCTGAAGGAGGCGGCGCAAGGCCTCGTGCACGGGGTGGCGCCCCACACCAGGGCCGAACTGGAGGAGGCCCTGCGGCAGGCAGCCCGTGAGTACCTTTCCCTGGGCGTCACCGCCGTTCACGACATGAGCGGCGGCGATCCGGAGGGCCCCGCTGTCATTCAGGACCTGGCCCGCGGGGGCGGGCTGGGCATACGCATCTCGTTTTCCCTCATTTCGGCGCCTCCCTCGGGGGGCAGGCCCGCGGCGGGGGATGCGGCCCTGAGCACGGGTTTGCACACGGGACTGGGTGATCACTGGGTGAAGCTTGGTCCCGCCAAGGTGGTGCTGGACGGCTCCGACGACGGTGCCACCGCCCTCATGTACCGACCCTACCGGGACGGCAGTGGCACCGGGATCGGGTACTGGCAGGACGAGGAGTTGCTGGCCTGGGCCCGCGAGGCGGCCCGGTGGGGCTGGCAGCTTTCCCTCCACGCCATCGGTGACCGGGCCATCGACCAGGCCCTGCACGCCATCGCCGAGGCCCGGCGCGGTGGGCGCGGGGAAGGGTGGTGGCGGCCGCGCATTGAGCACTTCATTTACCCGAGCCCGGAGGCGGTGGCGACCGCTGCCGCCTTGGGCGTGGTGCCCGTGGTCAACCCCATCTTCCTCTCTATGGTGGACCGGGGCTACCTGGAACTCATCGACGAGGAAACCCTCGCCCGGGGGTTTCCCATCAGGTCCCTGCTCGATGCCGGCCTCACGGTGGCGGCCGGCTCGGACGCTCCCGTGGCCGACGCCAACCCGCTGGCGGGGATGGCCTGTGCCGTGGACCGGTCCACCGCCGCGGGAGACCCCTTCCGCCCGGGGGAAGCGGTCTCGCTGGCCGAGGCGCTGGACATGTACACCCGGGCGGGGGCGGTAGCCGCAGGCTGGGGTGACGACCTGGGGGTGATCGCTCCGGGCAGGCTGGCCGACCTGGTGGTGCTGGACGGCGGCCTGGCGGTGCCCAAGTATGGCCGCCTGACCGCAACAGATGGCGGCCCCGTGCTGGCACGCTTGTTGCGCGAGATGCGGGTGACCATGACCGTGGTGGGTGGCCAGGTACGTTTCCACGTTTGAGGCGAACCCGTTGACCGATGCAACACCCTGGGCGGACACGGGCGCCGGGCAGGAGCCGTCTGCTGAAGGTGCAACGGGGGGAAGCTGCAGCCGCGTCTCAATTGTGGCATCCGTATCTCATCTATGAAACACCCGCGAGTGGGGTGTTCGAGAGGCACCGGACCAATGGGCCGTTTTTCGCGGGTTTCGGCGAGCCAGAGCGCCGGACAATCCTGGCATGGATCTTGCACTGGTAACTGGTTGGAACCAGGCGAAACGCAAGAAGGGAGGCCAGAGCGTGGAGTTAGGAGCTTACCCGTATGCGAACTGGGTCCTGGCGGTGCTGGCGGTCTATCTCGCGGGCATGGTCTTCATCGGCTGGTGGGCGTCGAGGCGGATCAAGGACGTGGCGGACTACGTGGTGGCTGGTCGGCGCATGGGACTCCTGTGGATCAGCGGGTCGTTGTTTGCGACGTGGTTTTGCGCGGGCACGTTGATGGGGGCCACGGCCAACGCTTACCTGTTCGGGAACCAGGGCGTCATCTTCGACCCCTGGGGGGCGGCGTTGTGCCTGGCCCTGGCGGGGTTCTTCTTCGTGCGCATCATGAGGCGCGGTCGTTTCATCACCCTGGTGGATTTCTTCGAGATGCGCTACGGCCGGGGCATGGGGCTGGCCAGCACCATCGTCCTCATCATCGCCGAGATCGGCTGGGTGGGTGCCCAGCTGGTCGCCTTCGGGACCATCATCCAGATCTTCAGTGGCCTGCCCCTGTGGGTGGGGATCGTCATTTCCACCGTGGTGCTGGTGGCTTACACATACCTGGGAGGCATGTGGGCCGACACGCTCACCGACATCATCCAGATGGCCATCCTGGCCGTCGGTGTGATCGTGATGCTGCCGGCCGCCATCTCCCACGTGGGCGGCTGGAGTTCGTTCTTCGCCAACGCCGGCAACTGGGCGGAGCTGCCCCCCTTCGCCATGGGTCCGGCGGGCGAGTCCGGATACCTGGGCTATACCGGCCTGCTGGGCTGGATCTACTACCTGGCGGCCTGGATGTCCATCGGACTGGGCAGCATCCCGGCCCAGGACTTCATGCAGCGGGCCCTTTCCTCCAAAGATGAGAAGGTCGCCGTATACTCTTCCTACATTGCCGCGGTGGGGTACATCGTGATCGGGCTCATCCCGGTGGCCCTGGGCATGGCCATGTTCATCATCAACCCCGACCTCACCGTGCCCGAGACCGAGATGATCCTGCCCTGGATGGCCATGAACTTCCTGCACCCGATCCTGGCCAGCGTCTTCGTGGCGGCGGCGGTGGCGGCCCTCATGTCCAGCGGCGACAGCGCCCTCCTGGCTATCGGCTCCCTGGCGGGGTACAACGGCCTGCGCTACTTCAAGCCCAACCCCTCGGAAAGGGAGAGCCTGTGGGTGACGCGCATCATCGTCCCCATCGCCGCGGTGGCCTCGCTGCTCCTGGCCCTCTATGCGGAGACCATCTACCGGCTCATGGTGATCGCGTGGACGGTGATCCTGGTGGGGCTGTTCGCCCCCTATGCAGCGGCTTACTTCTGGAAAAAGGCCAACTCGACGGGGGCGATGGCGGCCCTCCTGGGGGGCTTTGCTTCGTGGGTGGGTCTGATCTTCTACTACCTGCCCACCACCATGGAGATGAACGTGGGGGTGATCGAAGAGGGCGTCGTCTACATGGACTGGGCCATCTGGGATGCCGTGTACCTGGCCTCCGTCCCCGGCTTCGTCGTGTCCGTGGTGTTGCTGGTGTTCGTCTCACTCCTGACACAGCGGCGTGATCCGCCGCGGCCGCTCACCGACATCGACGGCAACCCGCTTCCCGTGAAGGACTGGCTGGGCATTTTCCGGCGCCAGGCGGCCTAGGGTGGTCCCGGCGCGCACTGCGTCGCGGCGGGCGAACCCTGAGTGGCCCGAGAGCGAGGCGGAAGGTCAGAGAGGGGCGCAGACCAGTGTGAGGAGGGATGTATGGTGCCCCGCGCGAGCTACGAGCAGGTGATCGCGGAGTCGCAGAAGATCCTGGACATGATCGCCAAGAAGGAACTCACCCCCGAGGAGCGGGCGTGGGTGGTGGAGGAGACCGTCCGGGGGTTCCGCGACCACGTCAATCCCGGGTTCCTGGAGTACCGCAAGTCGGTGTCCACCGACTACACCGCGGTGGAGTGGGACGACCGGGGAGTGACGTTCAAGGACGTCCACGGCAAGGTGTTCATCGACTGCCTGGGAGGGTACGGCATCTACAACTGCGGCCACCGTCACCCCAAGGTGATGGCGGCGGTGATCAATCAGCTCGAACGCCAGGCCCTGCACAGCCAGGAGTTGCTCGACCCCCTGCGGGCCATGCTGGCCAAGCTGGTGGCCGACATCACGCCCGGCGACCTCCAGTACTCCTTCTTCACCAACAGCGGCACCGAGAGCATAGAGGGGGCCATGAAACTGGCCCGGCTGCACACCGGCCGTAAGGCCTACGTGGCCGCGGTGAACGCCTTCCACGGCAAGAGCATGGGGTCGCTGTCGCTCACCTCCAAGTCGGTGTTCCGCAAGCCCTACCTGCCCCTGCTCGCCCCCGTCCACCACGTGCCCTTCGGGGACGCCGACGCCCTGGAGAAGGTGCTGTCCAGTTGCGCCTTCGTGGGTGAGGACGTGGCGGCGGTGGTGCTGGAGCCGGTGCAGGGTGAGGGCGGCGTACACGTGGCGCCCGACGGATACCTGCCCCGCGTGCGGGAACTGTGCGACAGGTACGGTGCCCTCCTCGTGCTGGACGAGGTGCAGACGGGCATGGGCCGCACCGGCAAGATGTTCGCCTGCGAGCACTGGGACGTGGTGCCCGACATCCTCTGCCTGGGCAAGGCCTTCGGGGGCGGTGTGATGCCCATCGGCGCCTTCGTCTCCACGGCGGAGATATGGGAGGAGATGACGCCCAACCCCTTCCTGCACACCACCACTTTCGGCGGCAACCCCATCGCCTGTGCGGCGGCCATCGCGGCCATCAACGTGATCCTGGAGGAGAAGCTCTACGAGAAGGCTGCCGTGGTGGGGGACTACTTCCTGCGCGGGCTGCGTGTGCTGGCCGACCGCTACCCGCAGGTCTGCCAGGAGGCGCGCGGGCTGGGCCTCATGCTGGGCGTGGAGTACCGGACCAACGAACTGGGTTACGAGGTGGCCAAGGGGCTGTTCGAGAACGGCGTGCTGGTGGCGGGGACCCTCATCAACGCCAAGACCATCCGCTTCGAGCCGCCCCTCACCATCGAGAAGGAAGAGGTGGACACCGTACTCAACATCCTGGAGTCGGTGTACCAGAAAGTCGCGCGCAGTATGGGGTGATGGCTGTGAAACCGGTTGCCATCCTGTCCATCGACGGGTCCAGGTGCACAGGTTGCCAGATGTGCATGCTGGCGTGTGCGGCGGCCCGGGAGGGGGTATTCAACCCCTTCCGGGCCACCCTGCGGGTGGAAAAGCCGTACACCTACGCCGGACCCGAGGTGAGGTTCTCCGCCTGCGACGGGTGTCTCACCTGCCAGGAGGTGTGCCCCACGGAGGCCATCGGTGTGCGCGACGGGCACCTCTACCTGGACCTGGACCTCTGCACCGAGTGCGGCCTGTGTGCCGGGAGTTGCCCGCACGGGGTGATCCGCACCGACCCCATGCGGCTGTGTGACGGCTGTGCCGGGCGGGAGGGCGGCCCGGCCTGTGTGGCCTGGTGCCCGGTGGAAGCCCTCTCCCTGGGGCAGGCGGTGGAGGAGGTGAGCCCCCGTGGCTAGTCGGGTGTCCGGGGGGGCCGAGGAGGTGGGTGGCTGTGGCTAGCCGAGGTTACCGCGGCCGCCCGGAGGGCGGCGACACGTATGCCGGCAAGGTGCTGCGGGTGGATCTGGGTGGCATGTCCAGCTGGACGGAGCCCCTCAACCGGGATTGGGCCCGCCTCTTCTTCGGGGGTAAGGGCCTGGGGTTCCGCTACTTCCACGATGCCGTACCGGCGGGGACGGACCCCCTCTCCCCGGGCAACGCCCTCATCTTCGTGACGGGGCCGCTCACGGGGACCCTGGCCCCCTGCACGGGGAAGCTGGGGGTGGTGACCAGGTCGCCTGCCACCGGGACCATCCTGGACTGCTCGGTGGGGGGTACGGTGGGGCCCCAGTTGAAGTACGCCGGATACGACCTGGTGGTGATCACGGGGCGGGCGCCCCATCCGGTGGTGCTGGTGATTGACGACGACCGGGTCTCCTTCCGGGAGGCGAACGGGGTATGGGGGAGGGGGTGTCACGAGACCGAGTTCCTGCTGCGGGATGCCCTGGGGGCTGAGTTCCGCATCATCTCCACGGGACCCGCGGGGGAGAACCTGGTCCCCATGGCCTGCCTGACTTCGGAACTGTACCGCCAGGCGGGCCGGGGGGGCGTGGGGGCGGTGATGGGGTCCAAGCACCTCAAGGCGGTGGCGGTGCGGGGCACCGGCTCCCTGGCTGCTCCCGACATGGGCCGCTTCCTGGAGTTCGCCCACCGCGCCATGCGGGAGGACCTGCTCACCGACACCAACCTGTGGGCCTACACCGACGGTACCCCCATGATCGTGGGGCTTTCGCAGTCGGCGGGCATCCTGCCCACCCGCAACTTCCAGAGCGGCACCTTCGCCGGGGCCGAGGCCATCGGGGCCGAGGCGGTGCGCTCCCTGCGGGTGGCCAAGAAGTCCTGCTTCGGCTGCGGCCTGGGCTGCGGCAACTTCCTGCGCGCCCCCGCGGTCGGTGCCGCCGGCGCAGGCGCCGGCGCGTGGCCCGCGGGTGGGTCACGCGGCGAGGCGGGCGCAGCGCCGGGCCGTGGCGGCGAGGCCGGTGCGGGGCCGCGGTGGCCGGGCGAGGGGGCGGTGGAGGGTCCCGAGTACGAGACCCTGGCCCTCACCGGCTCCAACTGCGGCATCGGGGACCTGGGGGCCATCATCGAGTTCAACCGCCTCTGCGACGACCTGGGGCTGGACACCATCTCCACCGGTGGCGTGGTGGCCTTCGCCATGGAACTGGCCGAGCGCGACCTGGCCGACCTGGGGTTGCGCTTCGGGGACGTGGATTCCTACCTGCGGGCGCCCGTGCTCATCGCCCGGGGTGAGGGCGTGGGCCGCCAGTTGGGCCGGGGGGTGCGCTACCTGGCCGAGCGTTACGGGGGCAAAGAGTTCGCCATGGAAGTGAAGGGCCTGGAATTCCCCGGGTACGAGCCGCGGGGCTCCTGGGGGATGGGGCTCGCCTACGCCACCTCGGACCGGGGGGCGTGCCACATGCGGGCCTGGCCGGTGGCGGACGAGGCCTTCGGGAGCCTGGACCCCTTCACGGGAGAGGGCAAGGCGCAGCTGGTCATCAACGGGCAGCACCAGAACTCCATCAAGTTCTCCCTCATCTTCTGCGATTTCTGGGCCCTGAGCCCCGAGCTCATGGCCGGGTTCTGCTCGGTGGCGCTGGGCCGGGAGGTCACCGCCGACGAGTTGCGGCTGGCCGGGGAGCGCATCTGGAACCTGGGGCGGCTGCTCAACGTGCGGGAGGGGTTCCGCCGCGAGCACGACTACCTGCCCGCGCGGGTACTGGAGCACCCCCTGCCAGACGGGCCGGCGGCCGGCAGGGTGGTGCCGCCGGAGGTATTCCGGGCCATGTTGGAGGAGTACTACCGCCTGCGGGGCTGGGATGAGGACGGCGTGCCCACCCCGGCCAAGTTGGCCGAACTGGGACTGGAGGGGCTGTGACCATGGGTACCATCCGGCTGAAGACTGCCATCCCGGGGCCGCGCACGCGGGAGCTGCTGGAGCGGCGCGCGCGCTACGTGCCGCAGGGTGTTTCCTTTGGCACCCCCCTGTTCGTGCGGCGGGCGGAGGGCGCCGTGCTGGAGGACGTGGACGGCAACGTGTTCATCGATTTCGCGGGCGGTATTGCCGTGGTGAACGCCGGCCACTGCCCGGCCCCCGTGGTGGAGGCGGTGCGGGAGCAGGCGGGGAAGTTCCTCCACACTTGCTTCATGGTGGTGGGGTACGAGTCGTACGTGGACCTGGCGGAAGCGCTGGCGCGGGTGGCGCCCGGCCCCACGCCCAAGAAGGTCATGTTCGTGAACAGCGGGGCGGAGGCGGTGGAGAACGGGGTGAAGATCGCCCGCAAGGCCACGGGGCGGCAGGCGGTGGTGTGCTTCGACCACGCCTTCCACGGCCGCACCCTGCTCACCATGACCCTCACGGGCCACCTCATGCCCTACAAGGACGGCTTCGGCCCCTTTGCGCCCGAGGTGTACCGGTTCCCGTATGCGTATTGCTACCGCTGCGCCTACGGCAAGACCCATCCCGGCTGCGGGCTTTACTGCCTGGGTGCCTTCGAGGAGGGTCTGGAGGAGAAGGTGGGCGGGCGGAACGTGGCCGCCCTGGTGGTGGAGCCGGTGCAGGGGGAAGGCGGGTTCGTGGTGCCCCCGCCGGGGTACCTGCGGGGATTGAAGGAGATCTGTGAGAAGTACGGCATCCTGTTTGTGGCGGATGAGGTGCAGACGGGGTTCGGCCGCACGGGGAAGCTGTTCGCGGTGGAGCACGATGGTATCGAGCCCGATCTCTTGCTCGTGGCCAAGTCCATCGCGGCCGGGCTGCCCCTGGCGGGGGTGATTGGGAAAGAGGGGATAATGGACGCGGTGCACAAAGGCGGTCTGGGGGGCACGTACGGTGGGAACCCGCTGGCATGTGCGGCTGGCCTGAAGGTGCTCGAGATCATGCAGCAGCCGGGCTTCCTGGCGCGGGCCCGACAGGTGGGGGAGCGTATTGCGAGGTTCTGCCGCGACCTGGGGGTGCGCTATCCCCTGATTGGTGACGTGCGGGCGCTGGGGGCCATGGTGGCGGTGGAGTTGGTGAAAGACCGGCGGACCAAGGAGCCTGCTACCGCGGAGACGGCGGTGATCATCCAGCATGCTTACGAGCACGGGTTGATCCTGCTCAAGGCGGGGCGGTATGGAAATGTGCTACGGTTCCTGCCGCCCCTGGTGATCACCGACGACCAACTGGACGAGGCTCTCGCGGTCCTTGAGCGGGCGGTTTCCGCTGTCGCCGGCTAGCAGGAGGGCAATTTGGGATGGTGGTGCCCGACCCGCCAGGGCCGGGTGCGGACAGCCCGGGGAGAGGAGGAGATGCGCATGGCAACTTACGTTCCCGATTCCTGGAGTCCTCTGAAACAGGTCCTGCTATGTCCCCCCACTCACTTTAGCTTTCAACCTATCAACGAGATTACCCGCCGGGTGATGGCCCAGGGCGAGACGGCCAAGCTGGAGCGCATAAGGCGGGAACATGAGGAGTTGGTACAGGCTTACCTGTCGGCGGGAGTACAGGTGGAACTGGCGGAACCAGATCCCAACCTGCCCTACATGGTATACGCGCGCGACTTCGGCGCCTGCCTGGCTGAGGGCGTGCTCATCGGGCGGTTCCGCGAGCCCGTACGCCAGGGCGAAGAAGCCGTGTACCACAAGAAGCTGCGCGAACTGGGGATCCCTATCATCGGCAAGATCTGGCGGGGTGCGTTCGAGGGCGGTGACTTCTGGTTCCTTGACGAGACCACCGTGGCCCACGGCGTGGTGGCCCGCAGCGACTGGGAAGGCGTCCGCTGCGCCCAGGAAATTCTGCAGCCTCTGGGGTACACGGTCATCCCTGTGCCCGTGGATTCAAAGTACCTCCATCTGGACATGTGCTTCAACATCGTGGCGCCGAAGGTCTGCGTTGCCGCAGTTGATGTACTGCCGGAATTCTTCCTCCGCATGCTGCAGAAGCGGCGCTTCGAGATCGTAGCCACGACTCCTGAGGGCGTCCTTAAGCACTACTGCAACATCCAGGCCCTGGGCAACGGCACCGTGCTGAGCTTCGAGGCGAACGTTGACGTGAACCGGGCCCTTTCCGCTTTAGGGCTGGAAGTGATTACGGTCGGCTTGTGGGAGATCCTCAAAGGCGGTGGAGGCCCGCACTGTATGACCTTCCCGCTGCGCCGGGAGCCGCGTGGGAGCTAACACGTAGGGGTTCCCTGGGTCCGCCCCCAATTCTGGTGGCCCGTTTTTGGGGGAGACAACGAAGGCTCCCGGACAGGTTGGACGAAAAAACGCAGCAATGATAAGGGATCGGGAAAGGCTGTCGGAATTGATGGGCCCCGAAAACCACCCTGGGCAAGGGGGCAGGGTGAGCCCAGAAGGGGGGTGACAACCCCGCAGGCTACGTGAGCGCTTATGCCACCGCGAGCCGTGTGTCAGCCGTCTGCTGGGATGAACTGAAAGGGGTGGTCATGTGGTAACCGGGCTCGACTACTTTGTAGTGCTGGTATACTTCGGAGTCATGCTGGTCTGCGGTTACATCGGCGCCCGCAGGTCCAAGACCCACGAGGATTACCTCGTCGCCGGGAGGAGACTCGGGTTCTGGACGTTTTTCGCCTGCATGTCGGCAGTGATCCTGGGCGGCGGAGCCACCTTCGGTACGGCCAAGCTGGGTTATCTGCACGGGATCTCAGGCTTCTGGATGGTTTTCATGTACGGCCTGGGGATCCTGGCCCTGGCCGTGCTGGTGACGACCAGGATCTCCAACCTGCGCATCATGACGCTCAGCGAGATGCTGGGGATGCGCTACGACGAGAAGGCCAGGATCATTAGTGCCCTCATCGCCGCGGTGTACGCAGCACTCATAGCGACCCTTCAGATCGTAGCCATCGGCACCATAATCCAGTCGGTGCTGGGCTGGGCCCCCAAGACCTCCATGCTTGTCGGCGGCCTGATCGTGCTCGCTTACACCCTGGCCGGTGGGATGTGGTCGGTTACGCTCACCGACGTCATTCAGTTCTGGCTCATGACCTTTGGAGTCCTCCTGATGCTGGTGATGGGACTGGCCAAGGTGGGTGGCTTTGCGGGATTGCAAACCGCGCTGGAACCGAGTTATTTCGATCTGGGCACCATTGGCGGCAAGCGTATCTTCTCGTTCTTCCTGCTGTTCTTCCTCGGATTCCTGGTTGGGCAGGACATCTGGCAGCGGGTCTTCACCGCCAGGGACTCCCGCACCGCCCGCAGCGGAACGGTGGCGGCCGGGTTGTACTGCATAGGGTACGCGGTGGTAGTCGCCATCATCGGCATGTGCGCAGCAGTGATTGTCCCCGGACTCCAGAACGCCCAGTCGGCGTTTCCGGAAATGGCGATCCGGGTGTTGCCCCCGGGTCTTACCGGCCTCGTACTGGCCGGTACGCTGTCAGCCCTCATGTCCACGGCTGACGGCCCCATCCTTGCTGCCAGCACCTTAGTCATCCGCGACCTGTGGATCCCGATACTCAAGCCCAGGTGGGATGACAGGCACCAGACGGCTGCGTACCGGTGGGTGACCCTGGCGGTCGGCGTGTTCGCCATAGTCAGCGCTGTGTGGATCCAGGACGTCCTCAACGCCCTGGATCTCGCCTACGACCTGCTCTCAGGAGCCATCGTTGTGCCGGTAATCGCGGCCCTCTTCTGGAAGAGGGCGACGGCCCAGGGTGCCGTGCTCTCTATGATCCTCAGTTCTATCGTGGTAATCGTAGGGCTCATCCGGGAAGGGCTGTCCGCCACGAACCCCATTATTTACGGCGTGGTCACCAGCCTGGTGTCCCTGGTCGTCATCAGCCTGCTCACGCCACCACCCGACTCTGCCAGGATGAAGGAATGGGAAGAGCGGATGATGGGGGCACCTGCCAGGGTCGGAGATGCGCACCAGGGCTAAGTCCCCAAGTAGAGCGACAGGGAGGGTAACCCTGCGGGGATACCCTCCCTGTGCCCTGCGGTTGGGTTGGCCACCCCAAAGGGTACTCTGCCTTTTGGGTTGAGCTACAAAGGGCGGCCGCGAGGGCGTATGGAATCGAGAAGGCGGCGCCATACCACACCAAGATGCGAGGAGGTTCAGGCCGGTGGCACAGTACAATTCCCACGGCAGCTTGCGTAAGGTCCTTTTGTGCCCGCCTACCTATTACGAGGAGCTTACCATCAGCGAGATCGCTCATCGCAGCGTGGATGAGGGTGACGTGGTTAACCGCGAGCTCGCCATCGAGATGCACGAGGGGATGGTGCAGGCCCTCAGGGAGGCCGGGGTCGAGGTGTTGTTCGAGGAACCCCATCCCGATCACAAGTGGCAGGTGTACACGCGGGATTTCGGGGCCATGACGCCCGTTGGCGCGTTGATCGGTAAGTTCAAGTACCGCGAGCGCTGGGGCGACGAGGAGCCGGCCATGGACGCGCTGAACAAACTGGGTTACCCCATAGTGGGCCGGGTAACCCGAGGTGCGGTCGAGGGGGGAGACTGCTGGCTGCTGGACGAGTGCACGCTGGTGATAGGCTCCGGTAACCGCTCCACGATCCGGGGGATCGAGGAGGCTGGGGAAATCCTGAAGCCGCACGGTGTCGAAGTGGTACCGGTGGAGTTTCTTGCCAAGTGGAATCACCTGGACATGATCTTCTCGGTGGTGGCGGATAAGCTGGCCCTGGTCTGTGCGGAGGCCCTGCCGGGGTCTTTCCTAAAGATGCTGGCGGACCGGGGATGGAGGACCATCGACGTCCCGGTTGAGCACGTCCTGAAGACAGGCTGCAACGTACTGGCCCTCGGTGATGGGCGTGTTCTGACGTTCGAGGAAAACACTTGGGTGAACGAAAGGCTGCGGGCCGAGGGATTCCGCCTGTACGATCCGCCTCTCCGGGAGTTCACCAAGATGGGCGGCGGCCCGCACTGCTTGACGTTCGAACTCGAGCGGGATCGGTGATTTCGGGGTATCGGTGATGGGGCGGGAATCGCCCCAACGGGGTGCTTAGGTGGTTCCCCGCTGATCCGGGAGGCGAAAGGGGCACCGGGCGGGTGCCCCTCTGTGTTAGCTGTCGGACTGTGAGGCCGACCCATAGCAGCGCTGGAATGTTGTTGTTATACCACAAAGGGCGGCGGCGCCGCCGGGCCGAATGGGCTGGTGGAATGAGCAGAGCCCTCGCGGTTTGCGAGGGGACGGGCAAGGGAGGGTGAATGGGTTGAAAACCAAGTCGTTGAGGGGTAGGGACTTCATCACGGTGCTGGAGTTCAGCAAGGAGGAGCTTGACACGATCCTGCGGCTGGCCGAGCAGCTCAAGCTGGAGAAGGCGGCCGGCAAGCGGCATCCGCTGCTCGTGGAGAAGACCCTCTTCCTCCTCTTCTATAACCGGTCGCTGCGGACGCGGAACTCGTTCGAGTGCGGCATGACGCAGCTGGGCGGGCATGCGAACTACCTGGATTCGGAGAAGGTGTATACCCCGGCGGTGGCTGGGGAGGAAGTAGCATTTGTGACGGAGCGCGTGGCGGATGTGGCGCGTGTGCTTTCCTCGATGGGGGACGGCATAGCGATTCGGATATTCGGTGATCCGGTGGGCTGGTACTACGGGCGGGGCAATGAGTATCTGCGCGAGTTTGCCCGGTGGGCCACCGTCCCGGTCATCAACATGGAAGACGACATGTACCATCCGTGTCAGGCGATGGCAGACATGCTCACTTTGCGGGAGAAGTGGGGCGATGTGGCTGGCCGGAAGATAGTGGTAAGCTGGGCGTATTCGCCGAGCATGAAGAAACCGGTGAGCGTGCCGCACTCGATGATGGCGATAGCGAGTTACTTCGGCATGCACATTGTGTTCGCACGCCCCAAGGGGTTTGAACTCGACCCCGCCATCATCGAGAAGGTTAAGGCGAACGTGGCCAAGCACGGCGGCAGCTTCGAGGAGACCGACTCGATGGAAGAGGCGTTCCGTGATGCCGACGCCGTTTACCCCAAGTGCTGGCCGAGTTTGGAGTATCTGCCGCCGAGGGTGCCGAAGCCTGACTTTGAGTCGATGAAGAAGCTGTTCGACGCGAACCGCCACTGGATCTGCGACGAGCGGATGATGAAGCTGGCCAAGCCCGATTGCCTCTACATGCACTGTCTCCCCTGCGACCGCGGCTTTGAGGTCACCGACGCCGTCATAGACGGGCCCAATTCGGTGGTCTTCGACCAGGCGGAGAACAGAATGCATGCCCAGAAGGCCATTATGGCCCTGACAATGCGATAACCAGTGCCTGTTCCTTGCCCGGGGGCGTTATGCCCCCGGACAAGGTCAGTGGTGGGAGCGGACAGGAGGATGAAGGAAGTGCAGAAGGAGTTCGTGGTGATAGCCCTCGGGGGCAATGCCATCCTGCAGCCGGGTCAGCGGGGCACGGCCGAAGAGCAGTTCGCCAACGTGCGGGCCACCTGCCGGCAGATTGTGACCCTGCTGGAGCAGGGTTACCGCATAGTTCTCACGCACGGCAACGGCCCCCAGGTGGGGAACATCATCATTCAGAACCAGGCGACCGACGCCGTGCCGGCCATGCCCATGGACATCTGCGGGGCCGAGAGCCAGGGAATGATCGGCTACATGCTGCAGCAGAGTCTTGCCGATGAGCTACGCCGGCGCGGCATGGACCGGCCGGTGGCCAGCGTCATCACGCAGACCGTGGTTTCCGCTGATGACCCCGCATTCCGCAAACCAACCAAGCCGGTGGGACCTTTCTACGACGAGGTGTACGCAAGAAAGAAGATGGCCGAAGGCGAGACGTGGATGGAGGACGCCGGGCGGGGCTGGCGGAAGGTGGTGCCTTCACCGGACCCGGTGGAGATCGTGGAACTGGAGGCGATTCGCCGGCTGGCGCGGGATCACACCATCGTGATATGCAACGGCGGTGGTGGAATCCCGGTGGTGCGGGAGAAGGATGGCACGCTGCGGGGAGTCGAGGCGGTAATCGACAAGGACCGGGGGGGCCAGCGCCTGGCGACCGGGCTTGGTGCCGACCTGTTCATGATCCTGACCGACGTCCCGGCCGTGGCGCTGGATTACGGGAAGCCCACCCAGCGCTGGGTATCCCGGATGACGGTCGCGGAGGCCCGGGGGTACCAGAAGGAGGGCCACTTCAAGGCGGGGAGCATGGGGCCCAAGGTGGAGGCGTGTTGCCGTTTCGTGGAAGCAGGGGGCCGGGCAGCTGTTATCGCTTCCCTGAATGAGGCCCTGGCGGCACTGGCAGGAGAGGCGGGGACCCGTATTGTCCGTGATTGACACGGGCGGGTCGTCGGAAGACGGTATCCTGGGGAGAAGTGGCAGGAGAGCGGTATTGAGCCTGGGCCGCGAGGTGGTCGGCCTCCAGGACGGGGAGGCGCCAGGTGGCGGAGCGAATCTGCGCCTCCTGGGTCAGCAAGTGGTGGACATGCTGAAGGCTGGCTACCAGGTGGTGGTAACGCACGATATACGCGGGGACGGTGGAATGGCGGATCGGCTGCGGGGGAGGTCAGCCCGGGATGGTGGAGCGGCTTTCGGGATGTGGCTGGCCGGGGTTCAGGGGATAGCCGGTTACCGGCTCCAACAGGCCATTCACAACCAGATGGCCCTGGCAAAGCTGACGCGCCCGGTGGTGACCGTGGTTACGCTGCTGGCGGTCAGGACGGTGGAGGACAGCGGGCGGGCCAGGCCCAGAATCACTGCGGAGCCCCTGAGGGTGGTGAACAGCCGGATGATGCGGCTTCTCGCCGAGGGTGGGGTGGTAGTGGTGGCCGCCGGAGGTGGCGGGGTTCCCGTGGTACCGCGTGCCGACGGCACGCTGCAGAACGTGGCCGAGATGGTAGACCATGACCTGGTGGCGGAATGTCTGGCCTCGTCAGTGGGGGCGAATCTGCTGGTGATCCTGACCAACACGCCCGGAGTCAGGCCGGGACATGGAGCCCCGAAGGACGGGTTCATCCGGCGGATGAGCGTGCAGGAGGCCGTGTGTTACCTGGAAGAGGGGGCATTCTCTGCCAGGGGGTCCCGCCAGAAGGTCTTGTCGTGCATCCGGTTTATCGAGGGCGGGGGGGAGGCAGCGGTCATCACTCAGTGGAGTCGGTTAAGCGAGACCCTCGCCGGTCGGGCGGGGACGTGGATCGTACCGGAAGGATGCGCAAAGCGGGCAATCGTGAACCAGGAGCTTGGGGGTGCGTGTGATGAGTAATGCTGCCGAGTTGAAGGAAAAGTACCTGTATCCCAATGTCCGTACCTACTACCGGGAGCCACTTGTGCTTTCCGAGGGCAATGGCTGCCGCGTCCGCGATAGGGAGGGGAGGTCATTTCTCGACCTTTTCGGAGGGATCCTCACCGTAAGCGTGGGGCACGCCCATCCCCGGGTCGTGGGTGCTGTTACGGAACAGGTGCGCAAGATCTCGCATACGTCTACTTGCTACCTCAACGAACCCATGCTACGGCTTGCTGAGCGGCTGGCCGAGATCACCCCGGGCAGGTTGCAGAAGAGCTTCTTCACAAACAGCGGTACGGAGGCGATCGAGACGGCCATTGCGACCGCGCGCGCCTACACCGGCAGGCTTGAGGTAATCGCCCTTCGTCACAGCTACCATGGCCGTTCCAGCCTGGCCACCACGTTGACGGGTAACGCCGCCTGGCGCACCAGCAACCCCGCGGGCGGGATCGTACATGCCCACAGTCCCTATTGCTACCGTTGTTCTTTTGGGCTCAGCTATCCGGGGTGCGGGGTGGCCTGTGCCCACGACATCGAGGAGTTGATAAAGACCGAGACGACCGGCACGGTCGCGGCCCTGATAGCGGAGCCCATTCAGGGTGTGGGCGGTTTCGTCACTCCGCCGCCTGAGTATTTCCGCGTCGCGGTCGATATTGTGCGCCGGCACGGGGGCATCTTCATCTGCGATGAGGTGCAGACCGGTTTTGGCCGTACCGGCGATTATCTCTTCGGGATTCAACACTGGGGCGTGGAACCGGATGTGATGGTCTTTGCGAAGGGTCTGGCAAACGGGGCTCCCATAGGCGCCACCATTGCCATTCCCGAGGTCGCCGACGCGGTCACGGCCAACAGCATATCCACTTTCGGAGGCAATCCGGTCAGCATGGCGGCGGGTGTTGCCACGCTGGAAGTGATCATCGAAGAGAAGATCCCCGAGCACGTGGGTCGCGTGGGCAGAGTGATGATGGAGGGCCTGCGCCGACTGCAGGACCGCCACAGCTTCATCGGCGATGTCCGGGGTAAAGGTCTCATGATCGGCGTGGAACTGGTAGGGGAAAACAAGGCTCCGGCTCCCGACCTCACCACCTGCTTTATGGAGCTTGCGCGCGAAGAAGGTGTGCTGGTGGGCCGGGGCGGGCTGTACGGCAACGTGTTGCGCATAGCGCCTCCCATGACGATTTCGGAGGAAGAGGCAGGCGAGGCGCTGGAGAAGCTGGGCCGGGTTTGCGCCCGGGTCCTGCGGTAGGGAGTTTGGGGGGAGCATCATGGCGGGTCAAGTGGAAAGGCTGCGCAATTACGTAGGCGGCAAGTGGGTTGAATCCGAGAGTACCGCATGGGAAGAAATAAGGAATCCGGCAACGGATGAGGTTCTCAGCCTGGTTCCTATGAGCACAAAAGCGGAAGTGGACGCCTGCGTCTCTGCGGCCGCGGAAGCGTTCCCCGCCTGGCGGAACACACCTGCCGTCGTCAGGTGCCGGCACCTGTTCCAGCTCAAGCAACTCCTGGAGGAGAAGCAAGCCGAGCTGGCTCGCGTAATCACGCTGGAGCACGGGAAGGAGTACCGCGCTGCACTCGGGGAAATGCGGCGTCTGATCGAGATGGTCGAGGTAGCGAGCGGTATCCCGACCCTGATGATGGGCGACTACTCCGAGCAGATTGCCCCCCGCATTGACGAGTACAGTATCCGCGTACCTCTGGGCGTGTTCGCCATGATCCCGCCCTTCAACTTCCCCGGCATGGTGCCGTTCTGGTTCATGCCCTGGGCCGTGGCACTGGGTAACACCTATATTATCAAGCCGAACGAGCAGTGCCCCATGACCCAACAGCGGCTGTTCGAGTTGATCGACCAGGTGGGCTTTCCGCCCGGGGTGGTGAACCTGATCAACGGCGGGCGCGACGTCGCCACCTGGCTGATCCAGCATCCGGACATCAGGGGTGTATCGTTCGTAGGTTCCACCCAGACGGCGCGCACCGTCTACCGCATGTGTGCCGAATACGGCAAGAGGTGCCAGGCTCAGGGTGGGGCCAACAACTTCCTGGTGGTAATGCCCGACGTTGACCTGGACGCCATTATGCCCAACATCATGGAGTCGTGCTTTGGAAACTCGGGCCAGAGGTGCCTGGCGGGAGGCGTAGTGCTCGGCGTCGGGGCGGTTTACGAGCCGCTGAAGGAGAAGTTCCTGGAGGCTTGCCGGAAGCTCAAGGTGGGGTGCGGGTTGGATGAGGATACCGACCTGGCGCCCGTAGTCTCGCGCCCGGCGCTCGAGAAGCTGCACGGGGCGATCGAGCGCGGGATCAGGGAGGGAGCCAGGCTTCTCCTGGACGGCCGCGGAGTCAAGGTCGCAGGGTATCCCAATGGATACTTCCTGGGTCCCACCGTGTTCGAAGCTGAGCCGGGGATGCACGTCTTCGACGAAGAGGTTTTCGGACCGGTGCGGTGTCTGAAAAGGGTGGAGACGCTTGACGAAGCTATCAGCCTGATCAATGCCAGCCGTTACGGGAACGCGGCCACCATCTACACCCAAAATGGTGCCCATGCCCGTGAGTTCCGCTACCGGGTGGAATGCGGCAATGTGGGCATCAACGTGGGCATCGCCGCGCCCATGGCGTTCTACCCGTTTGCAGGCAGGAAGGACTCCTTCTTCGGTGACCTGCACGGGCAGGGCAAGGACGTGGTGGATTTCTTCACCGACCGCAAAGTTGTCATCGAGCGGTGGTTGCCGGAGAGGGAAGTAAGGGAAAGGTGGTTCTGAGTTGACGGTCACTGTCGGTGTACCCCGGGAGATCAAAAGGGACGAAAACCGAGTTGCCATCACGCCGGCTGGGGTGGAGGCCTTTGTGCGGGCCGGGCACCGGGTGCTGGTGGAGACCGGTGCGGGGCTCGGTAGCGGGATAACTGACGATGACTACCGGGCGGCGGGAGCCACGATCTTGCCGCATGCATCCCAGGTGTTCGCCGAGGCTGACATGATTCTCAAGGTTAAAGAGCCCCAGCCCTCTGAGTACGGGTTGTTGCGGGCCGGGCAGGTGCTTTTCACGTACCTGCACCTGGCGGCGGAACCAGAGCTGACCAGGGGGTTGATGGAGCGCCGGGTGGTGGCCGTAGCTTACGAGACGGTACAACTGCCGGACGGCTCGTTGCCGCTTCTGGCGCCCATGAGCGAGGTCGCGGGCCGGATGGCGGTTCAGATCGGTGCCCGGCTCCTGGAGAAGAGGTGCGGAGGCAGCGGGGTTCTGCTGGGGGGAGTCCCCGGCGTTCCACCTGCCGAGGTGGTGATCATCGGAGGCGGCACCGTGGGGATAAATGCCGCCAAGATCGCCCTGGGGATGGGTGCCAGGGTCACCGTACTGGACATCAACACGGCCCGGCTGCGCTATCTGGACGACGTGTTCGGCGGCCGGGTGGTCACCGAAGTATCGTATAGTTATAATATTGCTAAGGCTGTGGCCAGGGCTGACCTCCTGATCAGCGGAGTGTTGGTGCCCGGTGCCAGGGCGCCGCGGCTGGTCACGGAGGAGATGGTCAGGTCGATGAAGCCGGGCTCGGTGATCGTTGACGTGGCTATCGATCAGGGAGGGAGCGTCGAGACGATCGACCGGGTGACCACGCACTCAGATCCGTACTTCGTGAAGTATGGCGTGCTGCATTCGAGCGTGCCCAACATTCCGGGCGCGGTGCCTCGCACATCCACCTTCGCCCTGACCAATGTGACCATGCCCTACGCCCTGAAGCTGGCCAACCAGGGCTGGCGGGCGGCGGTGCAGTGCGATCCCGCTCTTGCCCGGGGTGTGAATGTGGCGGAGGGCTGCGTGACGAATCAACGGGTTGCCGAGGCCCACGGGCTCGAGTACACCCCGCTCGAGAGGGTGTTGTAGTGTAGCAGAACTGGGCGGGGGCGGGCCAACCGCCCCCGCTGCCTATCGGTGTGTTGGCGGCTGCAGGTTGCACCGGGAGTGGTGGTAGAGGCGTGTACCTTACCGTACGGGAGGCACTGCAGATAGGACCCCTCAGGGAGGCGTCGGTGATCGCCGGGGCCCGCGGCCTGGACCGACAAATCAGGTCCGTCACGGTCATGGATACACCGGAGATCGAGTTGTGGGTCCGGGGCGGCGAGTTGCTCCTCACCAACGCTTACGTGGTCAAGGACGAGCAGGCACGCCTTATTTCCACGCTCGAACGCGTTCACGCCCGGGGCGTGGCGGCGGTGGGCATCAAGGTAAGGGATTTCCTGGAGAACGTCGTGCCCCAGCTGATCCGCGTTTGCGAGCGGCTTGACCTGCCTCTCTTGCAGGTACCCGTCCGTTATCCCTGGGTGGAGATCATCAACAGCCTCCTGGGGGAAATCATCAACCGCCAGGTGCGGGTGCTGGAGTACGCCCTGGAAGTGCACGAGCGACTGAGCAATGCCGTTCTGGAAGGCGGGGGACTCCAGCAGGTGGCAGAGCAGATCGCCGAACTCACGTCATCTCCGGTATCCATCCTCGATGCCAACTGGGAACCGCTCGTCAGCGTGAGGGGAGAGCCCCCCGCCCCCGAGGTGCTGGATGGACTGCGCAGGGAGATGGCGGGAAAATCAGGTCCCTCCGGGGAAGGAGCGGGGCAGCGCGGGGTCAGACAGCGGCTGGCGGTTATTGAGGTGCCCGGTCGGCCCGGCAACGCCGTGGCCGTGGTGAGGATGGCCGCGGGGCGCGAAGTGTACGGCTACGTGGTAGTTTCCGGGTTGACCCGACCCCTGGGTGATTTTGAGGCGGTCGGGGTGGAGCAGGGCGCGATCGCTGCTGCCTTCGAGATCTTGCGGGATCGAACCGCCCGGGCGGTGGAGCGGCGCTTCCGCGACACCTTCCTGTTCGACCTGCTGTCAGGTAACATCGGCGACCGCGACCTCGCCGCAGCCAGGGCCAGGGCGCTGGGGTGGAACCTGGCGGGGCCGTACGTGGTGGCCGTGATATCTCTGGACGACCCGGGCGTCTGGCCGCGCCGGGACGGCCTGGAAGCGGGCCGGCTGGTGAGACAGGCAGTGGTGTCCGCGCTCGGGCTGCAGGCCGGGGTGGTATGGCTTGAGCGCACGGACGGCGTAGTCGTGTGTGTCCCCATGCGGGCAAACAGCAACAATCGCATTCTGCGGCTGCTGGGCGAGAAGCTGAAAAGGGCCGCCGACCAATCGCACCCTGGATGCAGTGTGACCCTGGCGTTGGGCCGGGTGCACGAAGACATCATGGGGCTGGCAGTGAGCTACCGGGAAGCAAAGCAGGCCCTCGATCTGGGGCGTCGCCTCTGGGGCGGCAACCGGGTGATCCTGTACGACGAACTGGGTTTCTACCGTATCTTGAGCCAGTACCCGTTGGACTCCGAGGAGATGCGCCAGTTCTGTCAGGATACGCTCGGGCCTGTGGTCGAATATGATCGGCGAACCAGGTCGGACCTGCTCAAGACGCTGGAAGTATACCTGGACTGTATGGGCAGCTGGAACAGGGCGGCCGAGGTCTTGTGCGTCCACCCGAACACACTGGGGTACCGCCTGAACAGGATTCAGGAGTTGCTGGGGGTCGACCTGAACTCGCCCGAGCAGCGGTTACACCTGCAACTGGCATTAAAGATCCTGCGCATTGGTGACGGGGCCGGGTTATCCTAAACGTCGCGGACGGTCTCCGGGATGATGCCTCGCAGGGCCGGGTCGCCGGCGTGGCGCCACGTGCTGGACGCTGTGCCTGGTGCTTGCGTTGGGGGCCGTGCTCCTGGCTTCGGATGACGGTAACTTTTACACCGGACAGACGTTGAGCCCTAACGCCGGGGCGGTTCCTAAAACAGACCATGCGCGGGACCCACCCCGCCCTGGCGGCGGGGTGCGGCCGGTGTTGTGGGTGCTGCGGGACAGGTGATAAGATATGGGGGACTGCGGCCGCGGGGGGTGGGTTTGTGCCCTTGAGTATTGCGGAAGTCGAGCATGTGGCCTGGCTGGCACGCCTGGCCCTCACTGAGGAGGAGAAGAGGGTCATGGCGGAACAGTTGGGCCGCATACTGGACTACATGGAGAAGCTCAGGGAACTGGACACCGAAGAGGTGCCCCCCACCTTCCATACCCTGGAGGGCATGAGGGTGCCGTTGCGGGGGGACGATCCCCGCCCGGGGCTGGAGCGCGAGGAGGCGCTGGCGGCTGCCCCCGACCGGGCGGATGACCTCTTCCGCGTGCCCCGCACGGGCGAGGCGGAAGGTGAGGGAGCATGATCGCTGAAACGGCGGCCGCCATCCGGCGCGGGGAGTTGCGGGCGCGGGAGCTGGTGGAATCCTGCCTGAGCCGGATCGCTTCCCTGGACGCCCTGCTGGGCTGTTTCCTGACCCTGGACGGCGAGCGGGCCCTGGAGCGGGCCGGCCACATCGATGAGGAACTGGCGCGGGCCCGCCAGCATGGCGGGCGTGCCGCGGGGGGCACTGGGGGCCTGAAGGCGCGTGGGGGGGCGCCCGGAGCGTCTGGAGGAAATCAGGCCGGGGATGGGCTCCTCCTGGGCATACCGTATGCGTGCAAGGACAACATCTGCACGCGGGGCGTGCCCACCACCTGTGCCTCCCGCATCCTGGAGGGATACGTTCCCCCGTACAGCGCCACGGTGGTGGAAGGGCTGGAGGCAGCGGGGGCCGTTTTGCTGGGGAAGACCAACATGGACGAGTTCGCCATGGGTTCTTCCGGGGAAAACTCGGCCTTCTTCCCCACCCGAAACCCCCGCGATACCACCAGGGTGCCGGGGGGGTCTTCGAGCGGGTCGGCCGCGGCGGTGGCGGCCGGGCTGGTCCCCTTTGCCCTGGGCTCGGACACGGGCGGTTCCGTGCGGCAGCCGGCCTCCTTCTGCGGGGTGGTGGGCTTCAAGCCCACCTACGGCCGGGTATCCCGCTACGGCCTGGTGGCGTTCGCCTCCTCGCTGGACCAGATCGGTCCGCTCACGGCCACGGTGGAGGACTGCGCCCTGGTGATGGAGGTGCTGGCGGGCCACGACCCCCGCGATGCCACCTCGGCCGACGTACCGGTGCCCGCCTACCGCGAGGTACTGGGGCGCGAGGTGCGAGGGATGAAGCTGGGGGTTCCCCGCGAGTACATGGGGGAGGGGATCGAGCCCGGGGTGCGGGAAGCGGTGGAGGCCGCCCTGCGGGTATTCGAGGACCTGGGCTGCGTGGTGGAGGAGTGCTCCCTTCCCCACACGGAGTACGCCCTCGCCGTGTACTACCTGGTGGCACCGGCGGAGGCCTCCTCCAACCTGGCCCGCTACGACGGGGTGCGCTACGGCCTGCGGGTGGAGGGAGGCGACATCACGGGCATGTATTCCCACACCCGCCGCCAGGGATTCGGGGCAGAGGTACGCCGCCGCATCATGCTCGGGACCTACGCCCTTTCCGCCGGTTACTACGACGCATACTACCTGAAGGCCCAGAAGGTGAGGACCCTGGTCAAGCGGGACTTCGAGCAGGCTTTTTCGCGCTACGATCTCCTGGTGGCGCCTACCTCCCCCACGGTGGCCTTCCGGCTGGGGGAGCGCACGGAGGATCCCCTGAGCATGTACATGGCGGACGTGTGCACCATCCCGGTCAACCTGGCCGGCATCCCCGCCATATCCATCCCCTGCGGGGAGGAGGCGGGGCTGCCCGTGGGACTTCAGATCATGGGGCCTCCCTTCGCGGAGTCCACCATCCTGCAGGCGGCGCACGCCTTCGAGCGGGCCACGGTCGGGGCATCCTGGCGCCGCCGGGGAGGTGAGGGGCGGTGAGCGAAGTGCAGACGGGGCGGCCGGTACGCGCGGGCGGGCCTGCCAGCGCACCCGGCGGCGTGGCGGCCGGTGTACCCGCCGGGTGGGAGGCGGTCATCGGCCTGGAGGTGCACGTCGAGCTTTCCACCGCCTCCAAGATGTTCTGCAACTGCCCCACCCGGTTCGGAGCCCCGCCCAACAGCCAGGTGTGCCCGGTGTGCCTGGGGCTCCCCGGGGTGCTGCCCGTGCCCAACCGCCAGGCGGTGGAGCTGGCCGTGCGGGCGGCACTGGCCCTCAACTGCAAGGTGGCCACCTACAGCAAGTTCGACCGTAAGAACTACTTCTACCCCGATATGCCCAAGAACTATCAGATATCGCAGTATGACCTGCCCCTGGCCACGGACGGCTACCTGGAGGTACCGGAGGGCGAGGGTAGCAGGCGGATACGCATCCGCCGGCTCCACCTGGAGGAGGACACCGGGAAATCCATGCACGCCGCCGACGACATCGTGACGGCGCGCTACTCCCTGCTGGATTTCAACCGGGCGGGCATCCCCCTGGTGGAGATCGTCTCCGAGCCCGACATTGCCACCCCCGAGCAGGCCCGGCTCTACCTGGAAAAGCTGAAGGCCATCATGCAGTACTGCGGGGTGTCCGACTGCCGCATGGAGGAGGGCTCCCTGCGGTGCGACATCAACGTCTCCGTACGGCGTCCGGGCGGCCGGGCGGGGACCCGCACCGAAGTCAAAAATGTCAACTCCTTCCGGGCCGTGGAGCGGGCGCTCACCTATGAGATCGCGCGCCAGGTGGAGGTGCTGGAGGCCGGGGGCGAGGTGGAGCAGGAGACCCGTCACTGGGACGAGGGGGCGGGGTGCACGCGTACCCTGCGTACCAAGGAGTACGCGCACGACTACCGTTACTTCCCCGACCCCGACCTGCCGCCCCTGGTCCTGGACCCCGCCTGGATAGAAGAAATCAGGCGGTCGCTCCCCGAGTTACCGGACGCCCGCCGGGAGCGGTACGTGCGCGAGATGGGGTTGCCCCCGTACGACGCCGGCGTAATCACCGCTTCCCGGGCCCTGGCCGAGTTCTTCGAGGAGACGGTGCGCGCCTACCCGCAACCGAAAACCGTCTCCAACTGGGTCATGGGGGAGGTGCGTCGCTACCTGAACGAGCACGGCCTGGAGCCGGAGCAGATCCCCGTGCGTCCCGCGGACCTGGCCGACCTGCTGGCCATGGTGGAACGGGGCACCGTCAACATGCGGGCGGCCAGGCAGGTGTTCACGGAGATGTGCGAGAGTGGCCGTCCCCCCGCCGAAATCGTGCGGGAGCGGGGGCTCGAGCAGGTGAGCGACGAGTCGCTGATCGAGCGGGCCGTGGATGAGGCCATCGCCGGGAATCCCGCCGTGGTGGCGGACTACCGCAAGGGGAAGGAGAAGGCGCTGGGATTCCTGGTGGGCCAGGTGATGAAGGCCACCCGGGGCCGGGCCAACCCGCAGGTGGTCAACCGGCTGCTGCGCGAACGGCTGGGCCCGCCCGGCACCGGCTAGCCTGCCGGCCTCCCGGTACCCGACCGCAGCAGCCGGGGGGGAGACAGCCTCCCGCGGGTGCCCGGTGCGCCGGGGGACCGCCCGGCCGCGCCCTGCCGGCGAGGCCGGGTCGGGTGAGCGAAGGGCAATGTGAGGAGGAGGAGTCGCCGATGCCAGGTTTGCTTACCCCGCTGGAGTTCAAAGGGTTGGTGTTGCGGAACCGTATCGTGATGCCCCCCATGGCATCCGACGTGGCCACGCCCGAAGGTGAGCCCACGCGCCGTCATTACGACCACTATCTCCCCCGCGCCCGCGGGGGAGTGGGCCTGGTCATCGTCGAGCACAGCTACATAGAGGTGCGGGGACGCCTCACCCGCACCCAGCTGGGCATCCACCACGATGGCATGGTGGAGCCCTTCCGGCGCCTGGCGGACGCCATCCGTGAGACGGGGGCCAGGGTGGCCGTGCAGATCACCCACGCCGGGGGTGCCACCACGGAAGAGGTGTGCGGTACCAGGCCCGTGGGGCCCTCCGAGGTGCCACATCCCCGCACGGGGAAGGCACCCCGTGCCCTGGGCGAGGATGAACTCCCCGCGCTGGTGGAAGCCTTTGCGGCGGCAGCGCGGCGGGTGCGGATGGCCGGGTTCGATGCGGTGGAGATCCACGGCGCCCACGGTTTTCTGCTCAACCAGTTCCTCTCGCCCCTCACCAACCAGCGCCGGGATGGCTACGGAGGTCCGCTGGAGAGGCGGGCCCGTTTCCCCCTGGAGGTGGTGAGGGCGGTGAGGCAGGCGGTGGGGCCGGATTACCCGGTGATGTACCGGTTGGGGGCGGCGGACAACCTGCCCGGTGGCCTCACCCTGGAGGAGGCCCAGGCAGTGGCTCCCCGGCTGGTGGAGGCGGGCGTCGACCTCCTGGACATATCCGGCGGACTGGGCGGGTCGCGCCCGGCCGGTGCTCCCCCGGGTTATTTCGTACCCCTGGCGGTGGGCATCAAGGCAGTGGTGAAGGTGCCCGTGGTGGTCACGGGGGGCATCACCGACCCCCACTTCGCCGACGAGATCGTGCGCGAGGGTAAGGCCGACCTGGTGGGAATCGGCAGGGCTTTGCTGGCCGATGCCGACTGGGCGAAGAAGGCCATCGCCGCCCTGGCGACGTCCTGACTCCGCAGGCCACAGCGGTGCGAGGGACCATCGGCCATGAGCAGGTATTGTGTCGTGTACGTTACGGCGGGTAATGAGGAGGAGGCCACGGCCCTGGGGGAGGCGGCCGTCGCCGCGCGCCTGGCCGCGTGCGCCAATGTGATCCCGGGTATGAGGTCCGTGTACTGGTGGGAGGGGAAACTGGAGCGCGCAGGGGAGGCGATTCTCATCCTTAAGACCAGGACGGACCTGGTGCCGGCTCTGCGCGATGAGATCAGGAGCCGGCACAGCTACCAGGTGCCCGCCTTCCTGGTCGTCCCTCTCGACCAGGTTGAACCGACTTATGCCTCCTGGATGGAGTCAGTCCTCAGGCCCTCAGGGTGAACTCCGTCCCGTCGTCCATGCGCACCACCATAGTGCGGCCACGCCGCGCTCTCTTTCAGCGGCCCTCTACCAGCCCTTTGACGCCCCGGAAGGCACGTACCAGTACCGCTCCCAGCACCACGCTGGCCAGCCCCTGCAGGCCGTTCTCGGGGATGGTGGCGAGCGCGGGCGCGAAACCGTGCAGCACCACCACAGAGGCCAGGTAGTACCCGGTGACCATCCAGGCGGCGCCGGCCACCATGGCCCCCACCGTGGCCGCAGTCAGGGCATGTCCGCGGGCAAAGGGGCGATGGGCCAGCACGCCCACCAGGAGTCCCTCCAGGCCCTTGATGGCCAGGGTCCACGGGGCCCACATGGCATACCCGGTCAGCACGTCCGCCAGCGCCGACCCCACCCCCCCGGCGATGGCCCCGGTGCGGGGACCCAGCCAGAGGGCCGCCCAGAAGATGACGGCCTCTCCCACGTTCAGGTACCCCTGGGTGGCACCGGTGGGGATCTTGATGGCCATGGTGGCTATGGCCACCAGGGCGACAAACAGAGCGGTCAAAACGACTTCCCTCAGCACATTCCTCGACATGCCAAACCCCCCTTGTCGTATTGGGGAGCCCGGGGCTGCTAGCAGAAGGGCTCCCTCGC
>JACIYH010000040.1 GCA_014360055.1 Bacillota bacterium
CCACGCCGTCCTGCCGGGAGGACTGCCCTGCAAGCACGTGCGCAGCACCTCGGGGAGTCTCTCCAGTTCCCCGGTGCCCACCACCGCATCCGCCCCCTGCGCGAGCAGTTCGGCGGGGGAACGCTGGGCCAGGCACCCAACCGCCACCAGCACCCCGCGCACACGCCGGCGCAGATCCCGGATCACAGAAAGGGATTCCTCGCGGGCGGGCGCGATGAAACCGCAGGTGTTGACCACCACGGCGTCCGCCCGCCCCGGTTCGGTGACCAGGGCGAACCCGGCCCCCTCGAGCAGGGCCGCCATGGATTCCGAGTCGACCAGGTTCTTGGCGCAACCCAGCGATACGATACACACCCGCGGCCGCACGTCCGACCCCCTGCAGCCGCTACCTGAGCACCAAACCGCCATATCAGCCTTCTCGAAACCACTTCCAAAATTCATCCCGACTGGTCAATGAGCGCCCGAATCGCCTGCTTGAGGTTTGCCAGCGCCTCCTGCTCGGTCGCTCCACTGGCGACCGCCCGCAACTCCTCGCAAGAAGCCACATACTCATGCGGCGTCCTCTCCACCGCCACTACACGGAGGGCACTCCCACCTGAACACCTCGACTCCATTGTACCACCACTTGAGGAACAAACGAATCCCCGGTCTGACGTCCAAGGACGCCCCGAACCGACCGTCCTCCCGGGGTTTGCGCCGGGCACATACCCACCAGGGAACCGGGGGATAGACCGCCCCTGGGGCCAAGACGGCAGACCGCCATGTGTGCTGGCCACGCGGCGGGCTTCTGTGCCAGGCGGGCGCGGTGGCAGTAACTTAGCGGCGACGCGGCAACTGGGCCCAGTGGGCCGGTTCCTCGAATCCCAGGCGCCAGATGGCCACACCGCGCAGGTTGTAGCGGCGGGCCAGGTCCACCTTCTCCTTCACGTTAGTGGCGTCCTGGAACCAGACCTCGTGGCTACGTCCGTCCTTCGCGTAGCGGAACGTCACCTGGCCCCCCGGCTGCACCTGGGGCTGCACCCCGTGCCGCCGCGCCAGTTCGCGGGCAGCGGCCACCGCAAGGGGGGTCACGTCCCCGGTGGTCCGTCGTGGCAACGCCCAGTCGTACCCGTACACCCCCACCCCGAGCACCACCTTGCGAGCGGGCACCAGGCTGACCATCTTCCTGATGTTGGCCTCCACCCACTCGCGCGGGGCGATGGGGCCGGGATCAGTGGAGGGGTTGTGCCGGTCGTACCCGAAGACCACCACATAGTCCGCCGCCTGCCCCAGGGCCCGGTAGTCATACACCGAGGTTACCTCGGGGGGCACGTCCACGGGCGGGATGAGGGAGAGGGCCAGGATCTTGCCCTTGGCGTGCAGGCTGCGGGCCAGTTCCCGCACCACCGCAGTAAACTCCTCCCTCACGTCCGGCCGCATCTCCTGGAAATCGAGGTTGATACCCTCGTATCCCTCCCTGGTCACCAGGTCGGTGATCTCACTGACTATGCGCCGGCGGCTGGCGTCGCTGCGCAGGGACTGGCAGTTGTCTCCCACCTTCTGGTTGTTGATGAGTACCACGAGGGGGATGCCCTGGCTGCGCGCGAACTCCCGCAGGGCGGGATCGGGACGGGCATCGACCAGCCGGCCGTCCGGCCCCACCGAATACCACAGCGGAGACAGGGCCGTCAGCCGGTCGGGATGGCTGCGGGCGCTGGCCAGGCCGCTGGCCGGATCGTGGACGTAGCCCACCACCTCGAAGGGAGCTGGACGCCGGAAGGCGCGCGGGCCGAGGGCGCTCCAGAGACCCACCACCACCAGGAGCGCCACCAGTCCCCCCAGCCCCAATCTCCACCTTCGGTCCAATGCAGTCGCCTCCCGGCGGCCGGGAATGCTGTTTGCTCGGCCGCCCGGTCGTAATCTCTGCAGTGGACGGCCTCTCTAACCGCTCCTCACGTTCGCCGCAGAGCCCTACTTTGGCGATACGAGAACCAGGGCGGGAGCTGGTCATCTGATTTCTACCAGGGCGTCAAGGACCACGCACCCCTGCCCGCGCGCGAGCACGGCAAGCGGGTTAATGTCCACGGATACAACCTCCGGCCGCTCCTCGAGGACCCGGCCCACGGCCTGGACGACAGAAGCAAGAGCACTGACGTCGCGTGGAGGCTGGCCCCGCACGCCCCCGAGGAGTCGGGCGCAACGGAGTCCCGAAAGGGCGCCGAGCACGTCCTCGTCGCGACAGGGAACCAGGAGGAAGGTCACGTCCTGAAACACCTCGGCAAAGATTCCCCCCAGCCCCACCATCACTACCGGCCCGAACTGGGGGTCGCGCTGCCCCCCCACGATCATCTCCAGACCCCCGCGTATCATCGCCTGCACAAGGAAACCCTCACCCGGGACCGGCACGCTGACCCGCCCCGGCCATATCGACTCCCCGATCGCGGCCACTGCCGCTCTCACCGCAGCGGCGTCACGCAGGTCGAGCCTTACGGCTCCCGCGTCGGACTTGTGCGCCAGCCCCCGGCGGACTGCCTTGACCACTACCGGGTAGCCGATCTCGTCCGCATACCGTACCGCCTCCCCCCGTCGCGCGCCAGGCACCACGGTGCCACCGGCACGCCATAGCTCGCCAACAGTTCGGCGGCCTGCGGCTCCGTAAGCAAAGGCATTACATTTCACTACCTTCCGCCGGGGACGGACCGGCGGCGCCCCCCCGCCGGGCAAGTCCATGGCGATAGCGGATCATATTCCGCAGGGCGCGCGCGGCGCGATCCGGTGTCTCGAAGGTGAAGAGGCCCCTTTCCTCCAGGACCCTCCGCCCCTCCCTCACTACCTCGCCCGCCAGCAGGGAGCACAGCAGGGGCTTGGGGCCTGCAACCGAGCTCGCCCTTTCCCAGGCGTCCGCGATGGCCTGTCCCAGTTCCTCAACCGGGAGGTAAAGGGTGGGGACGGTGATGAGGATGAGGGCGTCCACCCCCGGGTCGCGCAGGAGCAGTTCCACCGTACGGGCGTGCTGCTCCACACTGGCGGCGGCCGTCATATCGCAAGGTTGAGCGGGCCGTACACGTGGGGAAATGGCTCTTCGGTGCCCAGAGCCTCCCAGCGAACTTGCGCCCGCAGGCGATCCGGGTCGATGCAGAGCAGTATGAGCCCCTCCTGCCCGCGGAGTCAGGCCACCGGGCACCAGGTCACCAGGTCGGCCAGGACGGGCAACTCGGCCGCCCTGAAGGGCTCCGCCGCCTCGCACCCCACCGAGGCGCCCAGGTAACGGGCCTGGGCTTCCACCCGCGCCAGGTAGTGCCCGTCGTTGAGGACGGTGGGGAGCCGGCCCGGACCGGCGAGAAACTGGCTGGCGTGGCAGCGCAGCGCGCGCATCTTGCTATCCAGGTGGCCGGAGACGTCTACCAGCAGGGAAGGAGCCATCGGGGGATCGACGAAGTAGTAAAGGACCCGCCGGGGACGGTGGGCGGGGGTGGAGGGATCCCACCGGGGGAGTCCCGCAGTCATGACGGCCTCCCGGGCCAGCAGGGAGGCGGCCCGGTGGTCGGGGTGGGCGTCCTCACCCGAAGGCAGCAGGACCACCCGGGGACGCAAGGTGCGCAACACGCGCACGAGTTCCGCCGCTTGAGCGGAGCCGGGGGCAAGACCGCGGTCGGGCAGCCCCAGGTTACCCCGCCAGGCCAGCCCCAGCACCCTGGCCGCTTCACGGGCTTCGGCCAGCCGCTCTTCCGGGGTGCCGTTGGTACCCAGTTCCCCCCGGGTAAGGTCGAGCACGCCCACGCGGTGCCCGCGGGCAACGTGCAGGGCCAGGGTGGCTCCCGCGCCGATCTCGGCGTCGTCGGGGTGAGGGGCAACCGCCAGCAGGTCAAGGCCTTCTTCGGGCGCCGGCGGTAAGAGTTGTGAACCTTCCACGATAACACCTCTCTTCGGGCAGGTGAACGGCGTGAACCTGGCCCAGCTCCTGGAAGAAATCGAGCGCATGCCCCGCACCCGGGCCAACATCACCGCGTGGAAGGTGATTCCTTCCCGGCCGGGACGCTATGCTCCTTTTCCACCTTTCTTGCCCCCGCTCCTGCGCCAGGCCCTGGAGCAACGGGGCATCGGGCAGCTTTACTCGCACCAGGCACGCGCGCTGGAGGCAGCCCGGGAGGGACGCCACGTGGCGGTGGTGACCCCGGCGGCTTCGGGGAAGACCATGTGCTATAACCTGCCCGTCCTCAGCACCCTGCTCGAGGACCCCGAGGCCCGCGCCCTCTACCTCTTCCCCACCAAGGCCCTGGCCCAGGACCAGCTGGCCGAACTGCACGACCTGGTGGCTCTCTTGGGCAGGGACATCCGTACGTATACCTACGATGGCGACACCCCCACCTCGGCCCGCCAGGCCATCCGCGCGGCGGGCCACATCGTGGTGACCAACCCCGACATGCTCCATACCGGCATCCTCCCCCACCACACCAAGTGGCTCAAGCTGTTCTCCAACCTGCGCTTCGTGGTCATCGACGAGATGCACCAGTTCCGGGGCGTGTTCGGGAGCCACCTGGCCAATGTCATCCGCCGCCTGAGGCGCATCGCGGCGTTTTACGGTGCCCGCCCGCAGTTTATCCTGTGCTCGGCCACCATCGCCAACCCGGACGAACTGGCCCGGCACCTCATCGAAGACGACGTGGTGCTGGTGGACGACAACGGCGCCCCGGCCGGGGAAAAGCACTTCATCTTCTATAACCCGCCCCTGGTGAACCGGGAACTGGGCATCAGGCGCTCCGCCCTCCTGGAAGGCGTCTCCTGGGCGAGGATGCTCCTGGACCATGACATCCAGACCATCACCTTCGCCCGCACCCGTTTGGCGGTGGAGGTGCTGCTGCGCTACCTGCGCGAGCGGGCGCCCGGTCGCGAGACCGTGCAGGGCTACCGGGGGGGCTACCTCCCCCTGGAGCGGCGGCGCATCGAACGGGGACTCCGGGAGGGCCGGGTGCGGGCGGTGGTGTCAACCAATGCCCTGGAACTGGGCATCGACATCGGACAACTGGAAGCCTGCGTCATGGTGGGTTACCCCGGCACGGTGGCCAGCACCTGGCAGCAGGCCGGGCGGGCGGGCCGCCGCGCCGGGCTGTCCCTGGCCGTGCTGGTGGCTTCCTCCAACCCCCTTGACCAGTACATCGTCAACCACCCCGAGTACTTCTTCAGCCAGTCCCCCGAACACGGCCTCATCAACCCGGACAACCTGTACATCCTCATGTCCCACCTCAAGTGTGCCGCCTTCGAACTGCCCTTCACCGCCGGGGAGCAGTTCGGCGTGCCCACCACGGCGGACATGCTGGCATTCCTCCAGGAGGAGGGCATCCTGCACCGGCAGGGGGACCGCTACTTCTGGGTGGCGGACGCCTTCCCCGCCGAGGGGATCAGCCTGCGTTCGGCGGCGGCGGAGAACTTCGTGGTGGTGGACCAGACGGAGGCCTCACCGCGGGTGATCGGCGAGGTGGACGCCTTCTCCGCCCCCATGCTCCTCCACGAAGAGGCCATCTACATGCACGGGGGCGAGCAGTTCCAGGTGGAGAAACTGGACTACCCCAACAAGAAGGCCTACGTGCGCCGGGTGGAGGTTGACTACTACACCGACGCCAGCCTGGCCGTAGAGGTCAAGGTGCTGGAGGAGTGGCGCTCCGGGGCGGCCCTGGCCAGCAAAGGAGTGGGCCAGGTGCTGGTGAGGGCCCTGGCCACCATGTTCAAGAAGATCAAGCTGCACACCCATGAGAACGTGGGCTCCGGCCCCATCCACCTTCCCGAGCAGGAGTTGCCCACCACCGCCTACTGGGTGAGTCTGGCCCCCGAGATCACCGCCGGCCTGCCCCCGCCCCAACTGGAGGCGGGGCTGGCCGGCGTCGCCCACCTCCTGGCCCACGTGGCTCCCCTCTTCCTGCTGTGCGACCGCCGCGACCTCGGCAGCGCCACCCACGTCCGCTCTCCTCACACCGGCCTCCCCACCGTCTACCTGTACGACGCCTATCCCGGAGGCGTGGGCCTGGCCGAGAAACTCTACGACCTGCACGAGCAACTCCTGGGTGCGGCGCTGGCCGCCCTGCGCGACTGCCCCTGCCGCGACGGATGCCCCTCCTGCGTGGGACCCGCCGCCCAGACCGGGCAGGACGCCCGCGCCACCGCCCGCCTGCTGCTGGAGCGGGCCTTGGGCGGTACCGGAGGCGACTGAGAGTGGACCTGTGGGAAAGGTTCCGGCAGTTCCAGGAACGGGCCCAGCGCACCGCTCCGGCCGCCCCCGGGGCCGAACCCCCGCACGCCACAGCCGCGCCCCCCGCGACCGAACCTGCGCACAGCGCACCCGCGGCCCCCGGGACCGAACCCGCGCACTCCGCCGCCGTTGAACGACGACGGCGGCGGGCGGTGGCCGAACTGGGCCTGCAGTGTGAGGACACCCCGGCCGGCCCGTCCTACTTCCTGGAGACCGTCTACCCCTCCACCCACCGCCATGGCATCCTGGCCCTGGGGTCCTTCCTGGACCTGCCCCCGGAAGGCCTGGCCATCCTGGCCCAGCCCCCGCACGCCCTGCCCCCCTCTGCCTGGGCTTTCCTCGACACCGAGACCACGGGGCTGCAGGGGGGACCGGGCACCATCGTCTTTTTGTGCGGGCTGGCCCGCTTCACCGGGGACACCCTGGTGGTACGCCAGTACCTGGCTCCCGACCCCGCTTCCGAGCCCGCCCTCATCTGGGCCGCGCTCAGGGACCTGGCCGGCTACCAGGGGATCGTCTCCTTCAACGGGAAGGCCTTCGACTGGCCGCTCATCCGGGACCGGGTGGTGCTGGCCCGGCAGCCCCTGCCCCGCGACCCCGTGCACGCCGACCTGCTCTTCCCGGCGCGCTGGTTGTTCCGGTACCGCCTGGCCTCCTGCCGCCTGACCCACCTGGAGTCTGAGATCCTGCGCTGCCCCCGGGAGGACGACATCCCCAGCGAGCTGATCCCCGAGGTATACCGGGCCTACCTGCGCGGTGCCCCGGCCCGCACCCTGACCCCGGTCCTGGACCACAACCGCCACGACCTGCTTTCCCTGGTGGTGCTGGCTGGCCGCCTGCTCGCCCCCTGGTTGCGGGCCGAGGAAGCCGAACCCGAGGAGTTGTACGGCCTGGCCCGCCTGATGTGGGCGCGCGGCCACGCTTCCCGGGCCGTGCCCCTGTGGGAGAAGGCCGTGACCGGCCTGCCGCCGCTCCTGGCGGCACGGGCCGGGGAAGAACTGGGACGCATATACCGCCGCCTGGGCCGGCCCCACGAGGCGGCGCGCATCTGGCAGGCCGTGGTGGGGGATGGTCCTCTCCTCCACCCCGGCCCCCTGGTGGAACTGGCCAAGTACTACGAGCACGTCCTGCGCGACCACGAGGCCGCCCGCCAGTGCACCCTGCGTGCGCTGGAGGCGGCCCGCCATCGCGCCGCCCTGGCGGCCCCGTCCCCGCGCGGGCCGGTACCCGTCCCGGTCCCGCCCGATCCGTGCCCGGGAGCGGTGACGAGAGCCGCGCCCGGCCCGGCGGGAGCGGGTGCGTCGCCCGGATCCGGTGCATCGGTGCCCGAACTGGTCTACCGCCTGCGGCGTCTCGAGCGCAAACTCACCCGCACCCCTGCCGCCCCCCGCACAACCGACGCATAGTCCCCGGGTGGTCCTAATAGGTAACAATGAAGGGGCATTGCGGGGGGTGGTGGCCGTGCTCCTGGTGACGATCACCCGCCGGGGCAGGCGCAGGCTCATCCTGGCCGGTATCCTCATTGTGGCCGTGGTTGCGGCCGGTTACCTCGTGAGTGCGGGGCGGCACCTCCTGGTGAGCGGGCGGCTGCTGCCCGTTTACCGGGCGGTAACCCGCGAGAAGAAGCTCGCGCTGACCTTCGACATCAGTTGGGGCCAGGAGATGCCACCGCGGGTCCTGGACGCCCTCAAGGCGGAAGGAGTCAGGGCCACCTTCTTCCTCTCCGGCCCCTGGGCGCGGTCGTACCCCGACCTGGTCAAGCGCATCGCCGGCGAGGGGCACGAGATCGCCTCCCATGGCTACGAGCACGTCAATCTCTCCGGGTACAGCCGCGAGTTCATCAGTGACAACATCAGGCGCACCCACGAGATCCTGGTCGAACTCACCGGCCAGCAGCCGCGCTTCTTCCGGCCCCCCAACGGAGACTTCAACGACCTCGTCATCCAGACCGCCGCCGAGCTGGGGTACGTCACCGTGATCTGGAGCCTCGACTCCCTGGACTGGAAGCGCCTGAACAGCGATGAGATCGCCAAACGTATCCTGAACCGCGCCAAGCAGGGGGACATCATCCTCATGCACGCCTCCGACAGTGCCCCCGGCACGCCCGGCGCGCTCCCCACCATCATCCAGGGCCTCCGCGCCAAGGGCCTGGAGATGGTGCGGCTGGGCGAACTGATGCAGCCGCCCCCGCCCCTGGACACCAGCACCGGCTCCGGCAAATAACCAGACCCGTCCAGGCCCGTGCGCGGCTTCGGCCTGATCGACGACCTCAAGGTGCTCGCGCAGCGTTTTCCCGCCCACCGCCAGGCCCTCGCCACTTTGCCCCTCATCGCGGGAGTCCCTCCCGGCTTCCTTATCAGCAGCCGAACCCCAGGCCACGCTTCCTGTGCCCATATCGCTTGACTTACTTAACAAAAGGCTATACTATCCACAAGGGTGAACGCGCGTGGACTGGGACGACATTCTGGCAAGAAGCGCAAGCACCGGAGCGACACCGGACCTGATCTTCCGAGAAGAGGTACAGAAAGCGGTGCTGGCCTGCCTGAGTTTGCAGGAGTTCTTCAGCCAAGCAGTCCTCCAGGGGGGCACCGCGCTCCGCCTGTTTTACGGCAACCCGCGCTTCTCCGAGGACCTGGACTTCGTCCGGAAAGAACCGGGCCAGCCTGCAACCCTCACCGCCCACACGGCCCAAATCGGGCCGTTTCTCGAGAGACAGTTCTCCTTCATCGACAAGGCAGAGGCCGTGATCCAGAAGCAGACGGCAACGCTCGAGCGGATATCTGTCCGCCTCCGCGGCACGGACCCGTCCGCGAACCTCCGGCTCAACCTGGAGCTCGCAGCAGTTCCTTCGCGCTCCAACGCGCCAAAGATCCTGCGCTACCCGCCCATCAATCCCGCGGTAAGGGTGGAGTCCCCTTCCGAGATCCTGGCCGACAAGGTGACAGCGCTCCTGTTCCGGCCCTACCTCAAGGGCCGGGACGTGTGGGACCTTCACTACCTGCTCGAAGAACACAAGCTCACGATCGACTGGATCATGGTGGCGCAGAAGGCCGAAGACTACGGTCACCAGACTGCCGACCTGGACATGCGCATGGGAAGTGCGTCGCGTAGGCTTGCGGCCGAGGGCCCGTCAGCACTGGCGCAGGAAATGCCACGCTTTCTCACCCCCGCAACGCTGCAGCAATATGCTGCCGTTTTCCCGGCGATGGCTGCCGCCACGGCCCGAAGGATCACCAAACTCCAGCAGGGCCGCGAAAGGGGACTGGGGCTTTGAGAGTCGTACAATGGATGCGCTTGTTCAAGCAGTACCGGGACAAGAAGCTATTCTCGCTCTCGGACCTGATCCAGATGACGGGTGAGAAAAGGCAATCCCTTCTGGTCCAACTGTCCCGCCTCGAAAAAGCAGGCCTGGTCGAACGAGCCGCCCGGGGCTGGTACCTCAACCCCTTCAACCCCGCCACTCCCGAGGAAGTGGCAACCGCTATCAGATTCCCTTCCTACCTGTCCCTGGAATACGCCCTGGCAAGGCACAGCGTGCTCAGCCAGTTCCCCTACACGCTGACCCTGGTCACCACCCGGCTCCCCTGCATCCTTGACACGGACCGCACCAGGTTCGAGTACCACCAGGTGAGCAGGCGGCTGTTCTGGGGATACCGCCCACTGGCCGGAACCCCGGTCGCTGAACCAGAGAAGGCGCTGCTCGACCTCGTTTACATCCGCCACGTGAGAAGCCGCGAACTCTCCGCAGAACGCCTGGAATCCCTGTTTGACGACATGTACCTGGAAGAGCTGGACCTCGGCAAGCTCGCCGCTTACGCCCGCCGCTTCGGCACTGCAACGGAGCGGGCCTTAGCCGCGGCACTCGGGGCCTTTGGCCTCAGCCTGCCAGCTTCCTCTCCCACCCCAACCGGGTGATGAGGTCACTCGGGACGCTCCAGTTCCGCCTGCAATATCCCGAAGAGATCCTCTGCCACCTGAAGCAGGCGGGGGCAGCTTTCGTACACCGGCCGCCCTTCCGCGTCCGCCTGCACCGCTTCCGCTTCGTAGGGAAAGACGGCCACCAGGGGAAGCGGTTCCAGGCCGTGGGCCGCCATCTCCGCCTCCAGCCCCCCGCGCACGACCTTTTCCTGACCGGGGCCCACCTTGTTGGCCACGGCCAGCACCCGCCTGACCCCCAGGGCGCGGGCCGCCACCGCTACCGCGCGCGCCGTCTGGTAACTGCGCCGGCCCGGCTCCACCACCACCAGGAAGGCGTCCACCCCCCGCGCCGTCCCCCGTCCCACGTGCTCCAGCCCCGCCTCCAGGTCCACCACCACGGTGTCGTTTCTCTGCAGTACCAGGTGGCGCAGCAGCGCCTGCAGCAGGGCGTTTTCCGGGCACGCACACCCGCCCCCGGCCGGCTTCACCCCGCCCATCACCAGCAGCCTGATGTGGTCGCGCACCAGGCCCAGGCGCTCGGGGAGGTCGTCCACGCGGGGATTGAGCGCGAACCAGCCCCCCACAGACCCCGGCCGGGCGCCGGTGCGTTCGGCGATGAGTTCGTCCATGGCCGCCACCGGCACCACCCGTGCCAGTTCTCCGGGATCGAAGCCCAGGGCCGCCCCCAGGTTGGCGTCGGGATCGGCGTCCACGGCCAGCACGCGGTACCCCCTGCGCGCGTACACTTCCGCCAGCAGGGCGGCCACGGTGGTCTTCCCCACCCCGCCCTTACCGCACACGGCCAGCTTCACCCCGGCCCCGCCCCTGCCAGACTCAAAAGACAAAGCTCTCGCCTCCCAACCGGCCGTAAAGGGAGCGCTTCCATTATCGCAGCCGCACGGCGCCATATCAACACACCAACCCACCGCCCGCAGGAGACGGGCGCGGTGCGAACCCAGGTGCCAATGTCAGGTCAGGCCGGCGGCATGGAGGCGGCGCAAGGCCGGGAGCAAGTACTTCCAGAACAGCCAGAACGGGGTGGCGCGGGGAACCGCTTCCCGGGCGACCAGTATCACTTCGGCCGCCTGCCGCTCCCCCGCCAGGATGATGACTTTCCCCAGGGGCTGGCCCTTGCGCACCGGGCTCACCGCCATCCGGGCCACTTCCGCGTGCAGGCGCACCCTCTCCAGTTCCGACCGGTGGATCACCGCCACCAGGTCGCCGGAGAGGATCAGGTCCACCCGGCGGGAAACACCCCCCGCCACCGGTATGCTGCCGTAATAGTCGCCCGCCCGTCCCCGCCGGATCACGGTGAAATTGTCAAACCCCCAGTTCAGCAGGCGACGGGTTTCCGCCCACCTGTCCCCGGCGTCCAGGACCACACTGATGAGACGCATGCCGTCGCGCACGGCCGACGTGGCCAGGCAGGCACCCGCGGCGGCCGTGGTACCCGTTTTACCCCCCTCCATACCGGGGTAGACACCCAGCAGGCGGTTGGTGTTGTACACCGCGCCCCCGGTGGAGGACGGGGCCAGCCTGGTCACTTCCTTCTCGATAGTGCCCACCATTTCCGCAAACAGGGGAAGGCTCATGGCGTAACGGAAGATGAGGGCGAGGTCGTAGGCGGTGCTGTAGTGGCCGGGCTCGGTGAGGCCGTGGGCGTTGCGGAACTGGGTGGAAAGGGCCCCCAGCCGGTGAGCCTTCTCGGTCATGAGACGGGCGAACTCGACCTCGTCGCCGCTGATGTGCTCGGCGATGGCCACGGCGGCGTCGTTACCCGACTCCAGGAGCAGCCCGAAGAGCAGGTCCCGCAGGCTATACTCCTCACCTTCCTGCAGGCCCATCACGGAACCGGGCATCCAGGCGGCGTTTCGGGAAACCCTCACCGGTTCGGGGAGGGAACCGCGTTCCAGGGCCACGACGGCGGTCATCACCTTGGTGAGGCTGGCGGGATCGCGCCTCTCCGCCGCACGCCGGGCATAGAGCACCGAACCCGTGCTCCACTCCATGAGCACGGCGGCCCGGCAGTCCAGCTCGGGTTGCTCTTGGGCCTCCGGTAACTCCACCAGCGTGGGTATGTCATCGTCCCCATACGCCCGCGCCGGCCAGGCCAGGCAGGGGACGAGCAACAGGCAGATGACCAGGAAGCGCCCAAGCGACGACAACCAGTTCCCCCGGAGGAACATATGGGAGAACAACTGCCGGTATGTACCGTTCCCCGGCCCGGGACGGGCCGGTCCAGCGGCCGGCGGGCCCGGAGGCACCCACCGCGCGCCCAAGGTGCGCCTTCAGCGGGCAGTCTCCAGGATCACGTCCACGACGTCGCCCACCCCGCCCAGCCGTCCGGCTTCCACCCCGTTTACCGTAAGTTCCACGGCACCGGCGTTCCCCAGCCGCAGCCTGAGGGCCTGGCGGGCACTCCATGCCTTCTCCTGACCCCGCGCAAACGTGGTTTCCTCTGCCACCGTACCGTCAATCGTCACGCGAACCCAGCACCGATCGGAAAAAGACGCCCTGACCTCCAGTTCCGAGGCACCCCCCACCCGAAAGCTCACCACGCCGGGGGCCGAGGACACCTTCTCCAGGGCAACTGTACCCGGGCCCGGACCGGGTAGACCAGGACCGGGGGTGCCCGGCCCGGGGGCGCCCGACCCCGGCTCCCCGGAACCCGGTTCGGCCGGACCCGGCTGTCCGGGTGCGGTACCACCGGGGCCCGACTCCCCGGGTGCGGAGGGAGCCCCGGGGACAGGCACCGTACCCGGGGCGGCACCGGTGGGCAGCAGGCCCGACTGCCATGCCCACCACGCCGCCAGGGCGAGCGCCAGCAGGGATACCAACAGGACGGTGCTGGACAGGGCCAGTCGGGGGCCCCGCGCCCGGGGTGGGGGGGGCGGGGGCGGGGCTTTCTCCGACCGTTCCGCTTCCTTGAGGGCCCGGTAGCGTGCCGCCAATTCCTGGCCGTCCAACCCCAGGAAGTTGGCATAGCTACGTAAGAAGCCGCGGAAGTAAACCTCCCCCGGCACCACACTGTCGTCGCCGCGCTCGAGGGCCTCCAGGTAGCGGGTGCGGATCTTGGTCTCCACCTGGGCGTCTTTGAGGGTGAGGCCCTTTTCTTCCCGGGTCCGCCTGAGCAGTTCTCCTATTTCCCGCACAGTATCGAACCTCCCGCTCGGCGCCGGGAAAGAGACCCGGGGACTTCTTACGGACTCAGGTGGTAAAGCATGCGCGGGAAGGGAATGGCCTCCCGCACGTGCTCGAGCCCGCATATCCAGGCCACCGTGCGCTCTATCCCCAGACCGAACCCGGAATGCGGGACGCTGCCATACCGGCGCAGGTCCAGGTACCACTCGTAACTCTCGGTGGGGAGCCCCAGTTCCCGTACCCGCGCCGCCAGCGCCTCCAGGTCGTCTTCTCTCTGCCCACCCCCGATGATCTCCCCGTATCCTTCCGGTGCCAGCAGATCGGCACACAGCGCCAGGTCCGGCCGTACCGGGTCTCTCTTCATGTAGAACGCCTTGCACCGGGCCGGGTAGCGGTGCACGTAGACCGGTTTGGAGAACGCATTAGAAACGATGGTCTCGTCCGGTGCCCCGAAATCCTCACCCCAGGGCAGGTCACGCCCGTTGCGGGCCAGGATCTCCAGGGCTTCCTCGTAGGAAATGCGGGGGAACGGCGGAGCCACCTGTTCCAGCGGGCGGGTGTCGCGCCCCAACTGGCCGAGTTCCTGCTTCCGATCCCTCAGTACCCGGCTCACCACGTGGGCCACCAGTTCCTCCCCCAGGGCCATACTCTCGTCCAGGCCCCAGTAGGCCATCTCCGGCTCCACCATCCAGAACTCCATCAGGTGGCGCCTGGTCTTGGATTTCTCCGCCCGGAAGGTGGGTCCGAAGCAGTACACCAGGCCCAGGGCGGCGCAGGCGGCCTCGTTGTACAGCTGCCCGCTCTGGCTCAGGTAGGCGGGGGTGCCGAAGTAGTCGGTGCGGAACAGGGTGGTGGTACCCTCGCAGGCGGCCGGCGTCAGGATGGGCGCGTCCACGCACAGAAAACCCCGCCCGTCCAGGAACTCCCGGATGGCGCTCACCACCGTGTGGCGGATACGCATGATGGCCTGCTGCCGGGGGGTGCGCAGCCACAGGTGCCGCCGTTCCAGCAGGAATTCCACCCCGTGCTCCTTGTGGGTGATGGGGTAGCCCTCGGCCGCCTGCACCACCTCCAGCCCGGTGAGGCTCAACTCGTAGCCCCCGGGGGCACGGCGGTCCTCCCGCACCACACCCCAAACCATGAGCGAGGATTCCTGGGTGAGCCGGTCGGCCAGGGCGAAGCTCTCGGGGTCGAGGTCCTGGGCGGTGGCCACCGCCTGCACGAAGCCGGAACCATCCCGCACGATCAGGAAGTGGATCTTGCCGCTGGAACGCCGGTTGTACAGCCAGCCCCGTATGCGTACTTCCTGACCGACATACTGCGGCAATTGCTCAATGCGTACGTCCACTGCCACCGGCTAACCCACCTCCTCCGTACCCGTGAGCCTCTCCCACAGGCGCACGTATTCCTCCCGGTCCGGCACGGCCGGGCGGAACTGGGCCATCACCCCGGAGGCCACGGCCGCCCCGTTTGCCAGCAGGTCCACCACCGTCATGGCCATGGCCTGCGCCGGGATCACGTAGGCCATCTCCGCGTCCACCACCCGGAAGTCACGGGCGTGAGCCCGTCCCGCCACACCCCCCAGAGAGGGGTGAATGGCCGGGATGAGGTGGCTCACGTCACCCATGTCCGTGGAGCCGCTCACATGCTCCTCGCAACTGATGTTGTCCGGTCCGATGAGGAGAGCCAGGTTGTCCGCGAACACCCGGCTGAGGTTGGGATCGTTGCGCATGGGCAGGTAGCCGGGCAGGTCCTCGATGTGCACACGGGCTCCCACCGCCAGGCCCCCCGCCCGCAGGGCCCGGTTCACCTTGCGGTTGGCGTCGGCCATGGCCTCGGTGGTGGCCGCACGCACGTAGGTTTCCAGGCGCACGTCGGCGGGGACGATGTTGACCAGATCCCCTCCCCGGGTGAGGATGGGGTGGACGCGCACGTGGTCTTCGTCGCGGAAGGTTTCCCGCTGGCAGTGGATGCCCATGATACCCAGGATGGCGGCGTTGAGGGCGTTGACCCCCTGGTGGGGAGCCCCTCCCGCGTGGGCCTCCTTCCCCTCGAAGGTGGCCAGCTTGCCGATGAAGCCGTTGCACGTGCCGCCCACCTTGGCCTTGCGCCCGGGGTTGTCCGAGTCGGCGTGACAGAGCATGGCCAGGTCGACGTCATCGAGCAGCCCCCGTGCGATGAGTTCCTGCTTGCCCCCCAGGAAGGAGATCTTCCCTTCCCTGCGCAGGCGCTGGCGGTACTCGATCTCCACGTACTCCTCGGCCGGCACCGCCCAGAACACCACCCGGCCCGAAAGGTGGGGCGCCAGCCCCGGGATGGTCAGGCCGACGGCCGCCCCCCACAGGGCGGCCAGTTGACCGTGGTGGCCGCAGGCGTGTACCGCACCGGTATGGGGGTCGGCTTCCGGGTGCGGGAAGCATACCACCGCGTCCAGCTCCCCCATGATGGCCACGGCGGGGCCGGGACGGCCGAAATCGAGCACCGCGCGCACCCCGGTGAGGGCAAGCCCGGTCTCCGGCTCCAGGCCCAGGGCGGCCAGCCGCTCCGCCATGAGGGCGGACGTCCGCACCTCCTTGAATCCCAGTTCCGGGTGCCGGTACACCTCTTCCGCCAGGGCGATCACTTCCGCCGCCCGGGCGGCGATGGCATCGCGCACACGTTCCTTGAGGGACGAGGTCATGGAGTTGTCCCCCCGGTCATGGTCTGCAACCGCCCCAGCACTTCCCCCAGTTCCCGGAGGGCCTGCCCGTAACCCGCCCAGTCCCCGGCCCGCAGCCGCTCCTCGGCGGTGCGGTAAAGCTCGTTGGCCCGCCTGACCAACTCGGGCACCGTCTCCACCGCCGGGGGACCCGTGGGTGGGGCGGTGGGCGGAGTGACCATCCCCGCCGTGGCCGCCCGCAGGGCGCCTTCCAGGGTGCGATCCATGGCCACCACGTTGCCGTACCCCACGATCACCCGCTTCAGTTCGGGGAGCTTGGTCTCCGGTGACTGCAGGTACAGGGGCTCCACGTACAGGATCGACTCTTTAACGGGGATCACCAGCAGGTTGCCCCGGAAGACCAGCTCCTTGGCACCCCACAGGGCCAGGTCCTGGGAGATGCGGGCATCCTGGTCTATGCGGGCCTCGATCTGCATGGGCCCGAAAATCAGGCGCTCTTTGGGGAACTTGTACACCAGGAGTTGCCCGTAGTGGGGACCGTCGCAGCGGGCGGCCATCCAGGCGATCATGTTGCGCTTCTCGTTGGGGGTATAGGGGAGGAGCAGGATGTATTCGGGGCCTACCGCGGGGTCCAGTTCCATCATCAGGTAGTAGGGCTCCATCTCCACGGTCTGTTTCCCGAAAATCTCCTGGGCCACGTTCCACAGGTCTTCCCGGTTGTAGAACACGAAGGGGTCCTGCATGTGGTAGGCCGCGTACATGTGGGCCTGCCAGCGGAAGAGATCCACGGGGTAGCGCACGTGCTCCCGCAGGCCAGCAGGCATCTCCTCGGCGGGCCGGAACAGGCGGGGGAAGATGCGGCCGTAAGTCTGCACCACCGGATCGGTGGGGTCAAACATGTAGAAGGTGATGTCCCCGTGGAAGGCATCCACCACCACCTTCACCGAGTTACGAACGTAGTTGAAGCCCTCGCGCGAACGCTGCGAATAGGGGAAGTTGTTGCTCGTGGTGTACGCGTCCAGGATCCAGAAAATGCGGCCCTCGTGGAGGACCGGATAGGGATCGCGGTCCAGGCGCAGGAAGGGTGCGATGCGGTGGGTGCGCTGGGCGATGTTACGGTAGAGCATGACCCGGCTATCGGGGCCGATGGCCCCGGAGAAGAGGAGCTGGTAGCTCTCCAGGCGCACGGCGAAGGCCAGCCGGTTCAGCCAGTTACCGATAGGGATGCCCCCCCGCCCGGCGTAGGTATACCACTCGTTGACATCACCGCGGGGGTAGTCGAACTCCTTCTCCCGGGTCTTCACCACCACCCACTGGTTGGTCAGTTCGCCGTAGTAAATGCGGGGCTCGGTCACCTCGACGCCGGCAGTGGAAACCGGCGGGATGTCCTTGACGAAAAACTCCGGCATCCCCTCCTCGGTGAACCGGTTGGCGGGGCTCATGACCATGCCGTAGCCGTGGGTGTACTTGAGGCGCTCGTTGATCCAGGTGCGCGCTTCCGCGGGCAGGTTGTCCAGGTTCAGTTCGCGCACGCCTATCAACACCTGGCGGTAGCGGCCCTGCACCGTGTAGCGGTCCACATCGGTATCGGCAAAGGTGTAGTAAAGCCGGATCTCCTGCAACTGGCTGTAAGTTTGCTTGAGAGGCTGGTAGTCCCACAGGCGGATGTTTTCCACCACGCCCGGGGCAGCCATCAGCTCCTCGTAGCTCAGGGTATCGCGCGGTGCGAAGGCGGTCTCCTGGATGGCGTCCAGGTTGTAGGCCAGGCGCGTGTACTTAATGTCGTTGGCGATGTACGGTTTTTCCTTTTCCAATTCGTTGGGGTTGACGGTGAACTGTTGCACTGCCGCCGGGTAGATAGTCCCACCCACGAGCGATACCAGCACGAGCAGCCCCACTGCCAGCAGCAGGGGCCGCAGGCTGTGGGACCGGGCGGTGAAGACCACCACCACCGCCACCGCCAGGGCCACCACGGTAAGCACGTTGAGGGCGGGTAATACCGCGTGCACATCGGCATACCCCGCCCCGAAAACGGTCCCCCGCTCGGAAAAGAGCAGGCCGTAACGATCCAGCCAGTACCCCCAGGCCTTCAGCACCAGGTAACCGGCCACCAGGAGCGAGAGGTGCCACCGGGCCGAGCGGCCCAGGGAGATGCGGGCACCCGCGCCCACCAGCCCCCCGGTGAGGAAATAGACCACCGCCGAACCGAGCACGGACAGCACCAGGACGGTGGAGGCCAGGGCGTACACCAGCCGAAAGAAGGGCAGGGAAAACACGTAGAAGGCGGCATCCCGGGAGAAAAGGGGATCTGCCAGCCCGAACGGCACCTGGTTCAGGTAGGAGAGGACCACCGGCCACTGCCCCGACGATGACAGGCCGGCGATGAACCCCACCCCCGCGCTGGCCACCCACACCAGCAAACCGAAGTGAGGGGGCAGCTGGGGTATGCCCCAGGCCTCCTGCATCCCCGGGTAGCGTTGCCGCTGCGCCCAGTAAAGGTTGGCCCCCAGGAAGAGGGTGTATAGCGCGCCCACCGCTGCCCCCACCCATAGCCGGGACAGCCACACGCGCCAGATCACACCCACGTATCCCAACTGGCGGAACCACAGCCACTCGGTGTACACGTAGGCGCTGGCCACCGCCACCACCAGCAGGATACCCAGGACAATGCCGAGCACGAGCAGGGAAACCCGCGTCCGTTGCCTAATGACCCACACCTCCCAGCGAACCTTATGATATCCCTTCTCCGCCCGCTGCGGCCCGTCCTGCTTCCTTGAGCCTCTTCCACAGCGTGGTGCGGCTGATGCCCAATCGCCGGGCCACCTCCGCCTTGTTCCCCTTGATACGCCGCGCCATCTCGTGCATTATCTGGGCCTGCATGCTCTCCAGCGTACCCGGCACCACGTGGATGGGAGCCTGCAGCGACTCCTCCTCCACCGCGGAGAGGAAATCGTCAAGGGCCATCTTCTCCCGCTCTTCGGGCGGGAAGAGGGGTAACCCCTTCCACAGCAGCCAGTACCGATGGGCGAAGTTGCGCAGTTCCCTCACGTTCCCCGGCCAGCGGTAGCGCAGGAGCCGTTCCCGTCCCGAGGGGGTGAGGGCGAGAGGCTGCCCCGCCAGTTCCGCCCAGAACGCTTCCAGCAGAGGCTCGAGATCTTCAGTCCGTTCTCGCAGGGGCGGGACGCGCAACTGCAGTTCGGCCAGCCGCCAGTACAGGTCCTCCCGGAATCCGCCCTCCTCGACCGCTTCCTTGAGCCTCCCCCGGGTGGTGCCCAGCACCCGGGTGCCACCCTGCCCCTGCTCGAGGAAGGCCAGCAGCCGGGCCTGCCACTCCCCCGGGAGTTCCTCAACCTCTTCCAGGACCAGGGTACCCTGCCAGCCACTCCCCTTATCCAGGGGCTTCCCCAGCCGCTCCTGGAGGGAATGGGCGCTACCCCCGCACGGCACCACCACCAGTGGCCGGTCGGCCAGGGGGCTCTGGCGGTGTATGTAGGTGCAAAGGAAGCTCTTGCCCGCCCCCAACTCACCCCAGACGAGGGCGGGGGAGGTACTGGCGGCGATCTCCCGCGCCACCGCCACCACCCGGCTCATGGCCGGGCTGCGGGCCACCACCTCCTCCCAGGGGGGCGGTCCCACCCCGGCCTCCGCCGTCGCCCCGGTGTCCCCGCCGCTGCCACCCTCACCGGGGGCCCGGTGCGGTCCGCCACCAGCGTCCTCGGAGGCCTGGTGCGGGCCCTCTACGTCTTCGGGAGCCCGGTGCGCGCCACTACCGGCGCCCCCGGCGGCAAACGCAGTCCCCACGGCGCCGCCTGTTCCCGCCACCGGGCCCAGGGCGGCCAGGACCGCCCGCGCCCTATGCAGTGCTTCCTCCAGGGCCGCCTTCCCCGGCGTCACCGCCACTCCCCTCAGCCCCACCCGGGCGGCCAGGGCGACCGTGGTCTCCCCGCCCACCACCACGGCGTCCCCGGGCAGCCCTTCCAGGCACTTCCTCGCCCTGGCGGCGTCGCGGGGCACGGACAGGCAGGTCACGGGCACGCCTGCGAGGGCGGAGAGCATGTCCGCGTCAGGACCCGGGCGGGAGTAATGCACCAGCACCACCGGCCGCCCCGACTGGCGGGCCCGCAGCAGGCCGTCCAGTAACTCGAAGGCGGTGACCTCCAGTTCCACCACGGGCAGGAGTCCCACCTGCTGCAGCCCGCGGGCCACCGGAGCGGGGGCGACGATAACGGCGGCCCCCTCTTCCCGCGCCCTGGCCACCACCCGCTCGGGGTGGAACTCCGCCCCCGCGTAGATGAGGGCGTCCTCACCGGTCTCGACGAGCAGTTCTCGGGCTGCGGCCCGCAGGCCGGGTGCAGGGAGGACCAGGGCAACCCGACCGGGCAACGGGGATCACCCCCTGTCTTCACCAAGCCCTAACTGGCGCGCTATCACCATGCGCAACACCTCCGAGGTGCCTTCCCCGATCTCCAGGAGCTTGGCGTCCCGGAAGTACCGTTCGACCGGGTACTCCTTGGTGTAGCCGTACCCGCCGTGGATCTGCACGGCGTCCCGGGCGGCGTCCATGGCCGTCTCGGAGGCGAAAAGCTTGGCCATGGCAGCCTCTTTGGTGTGGGGGATACCCCGGTCCCGCATCCAGGCCGCCCGGTACACCGCCCAGCGGGCCAGCTCGATACGGGTGGCCATGTCGGCCAGACGGAAGGATATGGCCTGGAAGGCGGCGATGGGCCGTCCGAACTGGTAACGCTCGCGGGCGTAGCGGGAGGCGGCATCGTAACACGCCTGCGCCACCCCCACCGAGAGGGCCCCGATGGCGATCCTCCCCCCGTCCAGCACGGCCAGGAACTGGGCCAGCCCCCGGCCCCGCTCCCCCAGCAGGTGGTCGGCGGGGACCCGGCAGCCCTCGAACACCAGTTCCACCGTCTCCGAAGCCCGCACTCCCAGCTTGTCGAAGATGCTCCCCACCCGGAATCCGGGAGTGCCGCGCGGGACAATGATGGTGGAGATGCGGCGCCTCCCGCCCTCCGGGTCGGTCACCGCCGCCACGATCACGGCCCCCGCCCGCCCCCCGCTGGTGATGAAGATCTTGCTGCCGTCGATAACCCACTCGCCGTCCTCCAGCCGGGCCCGGGTACGCACCGCCCCGGCGTCCGAGCCGGCCCAGGGCTCGGTAAGGCCGAAGCCCAGCAGCATCTCCCCCCGGGCGGCCGGGTGCAACCAGCGTTCCTTCTGGGCGGGCGTGCCGAAGAGGTGCAGGGCACCGCAGCCCAGGGAGGTGTGGGCGGCGATCGTGAGGGCCGTGGATGCGCACACGCGGGCGATTTCCTCCACCAGGATGGCGTAGCTCACGTAGTCGGCGCCCGCCCCTCCCTCTTCCTCGGGGATGGGCAGGCCGAAGAAGCCCAGTGCGGCCATCTTGTCGATGAGTTCCTGCGGGTACTCGCCGGTGCGGTCTCGCTCGGCGGCTCCGGGCGCCAGTTCCTTCTCCGCAAACTCGCGGGCCAGGTCCCTGATCTGCTTGTGCTCGGGCCCCAGTTCGAACTCCACCTCACCCCGCCCCCCCTTCACAGCATGGGCATGCGGATCCCCTTCTCCCGTGCCGTCTGGATGGCCTTCTCGTAGCCGGCGTCGGCGTGACGGACGATACCGATGCCGGGGTCGCTGTCCAGCACGCGCTCCAGTCTCCAGGCCGCCTCCTGCGTGCCGGTGGCCACCACCACCATGCCCGCGTGGATGGAATACCCGATTCCCACCCCTCCCCCGTGATGCACCGAAACCCAGGAGGCCCCGTTGACCGCGTTGAGGAGGGCATTCAGGATCGGCCAGTCGGCAATGGCGTCCGAACCGTCCTTCATCCCCTCCGTCTCCCGCCGCGGCGAGGCCACCGAACCGGTGTCCAGGTGATCGCGACCGATGACGATGGGCGCCTTGATCTTCCCCTGGCGCACGAGGTCGTTGATGAGCAGCCCGAACTGGGCGCGCTGGCCATAGCCCAGCCAGCACACCCGGGCGGGCAACCCCTGGAAGGGCACCTGTTTCTGGGCCAGGCGGATCCAGCGCACCAGGGTCTGATCCTCGGGGAACTCCCGGCACACCACCTCGTCGGTCACGTAGATGTCCTGGGGATCGCCCGACAGGGCCACCCAGCGGAAGGGCCCGCGGCCCTCGCAGAACATGGGCCGGATGTACGCGGGCACGAAACCCGGGTAGGAAAAGGCGTCTTCCACCCCCGCCCGGTAGGCACCCTGCCGGAGGTTGTTGCCGTAATCGAAGGCGATGGCCCCCCGCCGCTGCATATCCAGGATGGCCTGCACGTGCACGGCCATGCTCTCGTAGGCGCGCTTGACGTAGCCCTCCGGGTCACGCCGCCTCAGTTCCGCCGCTTCCTCCACGGTGAGCCCGCGCGGGATGTATCCCCCCAGGGGATCGTGGGCCGAGGTCTGGTCGGTGACCACGTCCGGAATCACGCCGCGGCGCACCATCTCGGGGAAAACGTCGGCAGCGTTGCCCGGGACGGCAATGGAAAGGGCCTCTCCCTTCGCCCTGGCCTCCTCGGCCCGGCGCAGGGCCTCGTCCAGGGGAGCCTGCACCTGGCAGAACCCCGTGCGCAGGCGCCGCTCGATGCGGGCGGGATCGACCTCCACGATGATGCCCACACCCTCGTTCATGGTGATGGCCAGGGGTTGTGCTCCCCCCATCCCGCCCAGCCCGGCGGTGAGCACCAGCCGCCCTTTGAGCGTCCCCCCGAAGTGCTGCCGCGACAGTTCGGCCAGCGTCTCGTAGGTACCCTGCAGGATACCCTGGGTCCCGATGTATATCCAGGAGCCCGCCGTCATCTGCCCGTACATGGTGAGGCCCCGCTCCTCGAGTTCCCAGAAGTTCTCCCAGGTGGCCCAGGCAGGCACCAGCATGGCGTTGGAAATGAGCACCCGCGGGGCCAGGTGGTGGGTGCGGAACACCCCCACCGGCTTGCCCGACTGCACCAGCAGGGTCTCGTCATCGCCCAGTTCGCGTAAAGATCTCACCAGGGCGTGAAAGCACTCCCAGTTGCGGGCCGCCTTGCCCGTGCCCCCGTACACGATCAGTTCGGCCGGTTTCTCCGCCACTTGCGGGTCCAGGTTGTTCATGAGCATGCGCAGGGCCGCTTCTTGCTGCCAGCCGCGGCACGTCAGTTGCGTCCCCCGAGGCGCCCTGATGTTCTCGAGACTGTTGTGTGGCAACCTAAACACCCCCAAGAAGAAGGGGCCGAACCATCGGCCCCCTGGATAACCTAATGACTACAGGCCAACTCACAGGTCAGGTTTCCTATTCGTTCCCCTCCAGCGCCCGAACCCAACCGGTGCGCCGCGCCCCGGCCCGCTGCCGGCTACCCCTGACGCAGACGCGGATCAAGGGCATCGCGGAGGCTGTCCCCCACCAGGTTGATGGCGATGACAGCAACCGTGATGCAGAGCCCGGGGAAAACGGCCAGGTGGGGTGCCACCCACAGGTACGTCCGGGCACCGCTCAACATGGCACCCCACTCGGGCTCCGGCGGTTGCGCTCCCAACCCCAAGAAGCTCAGGGTGGCAGCCATGAGGATGGCCGAGGCCAGGCGGAGCGTGGCCTGAACCACCACGGGGCCCCAGGAGTTGGGCAACAGGTAGCCTCGCATTATGCGCAGATCACCGGATCCCACCGCCCGTGCAGACTCCACCAGGGTGCTCTCCCGCAGGCTCAGGAACTGCCCTCTCACCAGGCGGGTGAACAGGGGTACTGAGCTCAGTCCCACCGCCAGCATGGTGTTGGTCAGTCCCGGGCCAAGAGCCACGGCAATGGCCAGCGCCAGCAGCACCCCGGGGAAGGCCAGCAGGATATCGCAAAGGAGCATCACCAGCCTGTCTACTTTGCCGCCGTAGTAGCCGGCCAGGGAACCGAGAACCAGGCCCCCCGCCAGGCCCACCGCCACGGAGACAAAACCAACCACCAGCGAGAACCTGGACCCCACAATCAGGCGGCTGAGCAGGTCCCGCCCCAGTTCGTCGGTGCCGAGCCAGTAGGCGCGGCAGGGAGGCAGCAGTTTCCTGGAGGTATCCGAGTCGTACGGGGAGTGCGGTGCGATCCAGGGTGCCAGCACAGCGATGAGGGCGAGCACCAGCAGCAGCGCCAGACCGACCATGCCCGACGGATTGCGTGCGATATATCGCCAGGTCTTGACCACCACGCTCACCTCCCGGTGACCCCTGGGGACCCTCGGCGTCGACTAAAAACGGATGCGCGGGTCCAGGGCAGCGTACACCAGGTCTGTGAGCAGGTTGAGGACGGCAAAGGTGAGGGCGAGCAC
>JACIYH010000041.1 GCA_014360055.1 Bacillota bacterium
CTCTCGGTTTCCAGTACCTGGTCCCGTCATCAGCGGCCGGAAGGGTCCGTGGTGAAAAACATGCCCCGCGGACCCGCTTCATTTCAAGCCCGGTGTTCAAGTCAGGCCTAAGGGAATTCATCGACAGCCTTGAGCCTTAACACAGCGCACGCATCCTGCGATCCCTGCTCTTGCTCGGCGAATTCTGGCCCGCAATCGGAATGCCCCACGTCGCAAAGGTGTCAGGTTATCGCGACCTCTGGGAACTCCGGGTCATCAGCAGGGGCAGAGCGTTCAGGTTGATGTTCGCCCCGGCTGGCAGCGAACTGGTCTTGCTGCACGCCGTGGAGAAGAAGGCACGCCGCCTGGCCCCTAAAGAGTTCGCACTCGCCGCCGAGCGGCTCCAGGACTGGAAGAGGAGGATGCAAACATGACCACCGTGAACCAACACATTGCCGCCAAACTTGCCGACCCTGAGTTCGCCAGGGCCTGGCGCGAAACGGAAGTGGGCTACCAAATAGCCCGCAGGCTCATCGCCTACCGCCAGGCCCACGGCCTCACCCAGCGCGAGCTCGCACGACTGGCCGGGGTGCCCCAGCCCGTGATCGCCAGGCTGGAGAGCGGGCGGCACACACCAGCACTGCGCACGCTCGAGCGGCTCGCGCAAAAATTGGGCCTGGCACTGGTGATCGACCTCGTCCCGGTTGAGCAAGGCTAACACGGCCAGCGATCGCCACCCGTGCCGCCCGCGCAACGAGCCGCACTCCGGCGATCCCAACCGCTTCCGTCCCGGACACCAACCAGCCCCCGAAACTGCCTAGGCGCCGTTGCTTCCTCGGATAGCTCGCACGCCTTGTGGACAGTGTGGATTCTGTGCATAACCCTGCTCCCAAACGCGCGCGTCGCAACTCCTCCGGGGCTCCACCGCGTGAAATCGCCTGCCCCCCAACACTAATGCACCACCACACCAGCCGCACAGCGGGCAGCAGTGCCCGCCCAGGCACGCTCACTCCCGGGCCAGCCTGGGGACCGCCTTCTCCAGGTCCGTGAACGAAGGTTCGTGTACCGCGCCGTCGCGTTCAGGCTGGCATGCCCGGCAAGTGCCGCAACCCGGTCCAGGCTCTCGCCGGCGTCAACCAACATCTTACAGAAGGTGCGCCTCAGCGTATGCGCAGTCACCCGGTCCAGACCGCGAGCCGGGCATACTTCCGCACGGCTCGCTCCGCAGAGCGCTCGTTCGGCCGCTCCCCGCAACGGTTCAGGAACAGCCACTCGTCGCCCGGATGGTGCGAGTCCGGGCACTCCCTGAGCACCCTGCGCATCGTCACGTTCAGCGGCACCTCGCGGTACTTGCCGCCCTTGCCGTGCCTCACCCGCACCCGGCCCGACCGCTCCCTGATCTCCACGTCGTCCACCCTGAGGCCGCACGCCTCGCTCACCCGCAGGCCCGCGTGCAGCAACAGCATCAGCACCCGGTCCCGTACGGTACCGTACCTCATCACAGCCCTCATCAGCGTGCCCACCGCCCTGCGGTTACCGCGCCCGGCCCTTGTGTATCAACGGTTTTCGCCTTGTGGAGGGCCTCAGTCGGTGACTTCGGAGAAGTGGATGACCGACACGGTCTCATCGGGGGAGATGTCCCGTCCGTAGATGCTCTTCAGGAAGCCGAGGGCGTCCTCCGGGGACTTCATGTCCGGGCTCTCCCCGCGCAGGTCCTCGGCGGTCAGGGCCGAGATCGGCTTCACCGCCACCCGGTCGATGACGGCCAGGAACACCTTCTTGCGGGGCTGGAACCGGTTCCCGTAGGTCACCCAGACGAGATCGCCCTCCCGGTACTTGTCCCGCTTGTCGCCCAGCCGGATGGTGCAGCACTTCTCCCGGGTGAGCAGGTTGGCGTGGTACACGCTGGAGTAGAAATTAAGGGCGCGCATGATCCTCCCCCCATCACACTGTGAGCTTGGCAGGCGGGTCAGGAGCGGGCGATCACCACCAGGGGGTCGCCCGCATTCACCGCCGCGCCCCTGTCCACCAGTACCTGGCGGACGGTCCCGGCCACGGGGGCCACCACCTCGTTCTCCATCTTCATGGCCTCCAGCACCAGCAACACGTCGCCCGCCTTGACTTCCTGGCCGACCGCCACCTTCACGTCCGCAATTACCCCGGGCAGGGGAGCACGCACCGCCTCTCCCTCAGCCACCACCTCCCGGCCCACGCCCGCCGGTCGTGGCGCGCCCGGCGGGGCGGCCGGCCGGGGCGGGGCTGCCGGCCCGGCAGCCGCTGCCGGCGCCGGTGGGGCCGCGGGGGCGGAGGGGGTCAGCACGGACGCTGCCCCGCCGCCACCTTCCGGTCCTCCCGTCCGGGGAGACACCGCTACCGCCGGTACGCCCGCCGCGCGGGGCGGGGAGATCTCCTCCACCTCCACCTCGAATACCTCTCCGTTTACCACCACCCGGAACTTCCTCACCTGGCCTCCACTCCTTGCCTGGTCGCTCTCCGTGTAAACATGCCGGTACGCGCCGCCATCAGTTCGAGCCGGCCCGCCAGGCCCCAGGCAGCCACCGGTGCCGCCGGGGATGCACCGGGCGGGGCCTCATACCGCCTCACGTCCACGATGCGGAACGCCCGTCCGGCGGCGGCCTCCGCCTCCAGGAACGTCGCCAGGGCTGCCGCGATGGCGGCCACCGTTTTGCCCGCAACCGGCTCCCGCGAGCCCCGCAGGCGCACTTCGGGGGCATTCGCTACTTCGACCAATACCTCCACCTTCCACTACACCGGGATATTGCCGTGCTTCTTGGCCGGGCGCGCCTCCCGCTTCTGCGCCAGGGCCTCCAGGGCCCGGGCCACGTGCTCGCGGGTGCGGGCGGGATCGACCACCGCGTCCACGTAACCGCGGGCGGCCGCCACGTAGGGGTTGGCAAACCGTTCCCGGTATTCCCTGATCTTCTCCTGGCGCAGGCGGGCGGGGTCTTCCGCCCGGGCGATGTCATCACGGAAGATGATGTTAGCCGCTCCCTCCGGCCCCATGACGGCGATCTCCGCCGTCGGCCAGGCCAGGGCCTGGTCACACCCCAGGGCGCGCGCGCACATGGCCAGGTACGCACCGCCATAAGCCTTGCGCAGGATGACCGTGATCTTTGGCACCGTGGCCTCCGAGTATGCATAGAGCAGCTTGGCGCCGTGCCTGATGATGCCGCCGTACTCCTGAGCCGTGCCGGGCAGGTACCCCGGCGTGTCCACCAGGGTGAGGAGCGGCACGTTGAACGCATCACAGAAGCGCACGAACCGGGCTGCTTTGTCGGAGGCGTTGATGTCCAGGCACCCCGCCAGCACGCGGGGCTGGTTGGCCACCACCCCCACCACCCGCCCCCCGATGCGCCCGAAACCCACCACCATGTTGGCGGCGTAGCGGGCGTGCACCTCCAGGAAGTCACCCCCGTCGAGCAGGGGCAGGATGACCTCGTGCACGTCGTAGGGACGGTTGGGGTCGGTGGGAACCACGCCCCGCAGGGCGGGGTCTTCCCGCTCCACGGGGTCGCCCGTGGGGAGGAAGGGGGGATCCTCCATGTTGTTGGAGGGGAGGAAGGAAAGGAGCCGCCGGACCATCTGGAGGCACTGGCGGTCGTCCTCCGCGAAGAAGTGGGCGACGCCACTGACGGTGCTGTGGGTGGCAGCCCCGCCCAGTTCCTCCATGCTCACCTCCTCCCCGGTGACCGCCTTGATCACCTGGGGACCGGTGATGAACATCTGGCTGGTGCCCTGCACCATGAAGACGAAGTCGGTGAGGGCGGGCGAGTACACCGCACCCCCGGCGCAGGGACCCATGATCACCGATATCTGGGGGATGACGCCGGAGGAGATGGTATTGCGGAAGAAGATCTCCCCGTAGCCGTTGAGGGCGTCCACCCCTTCCTGGATGCGGGCGCCACCGGAGTCGTTGAGCCCCACGAAGGGCGCCCCCGCCCTCAGGGCCATGTCCATGGCCTTGGTGATCTTGCGTGCGTGCATCTCCCCCAGGCTGCCGCCGATGACGGTAAAATCCTGGGAGAAGGCGTAGACGATCCGCCCGTCCACCCGGCCGTAGCCGGTCACCACCCCTTCCCCGGGCGCCTCCACTTCCGCCATGCCGAACTCCGTGCAGCGGTGGCGCACGAACGGGTCGATTTCCGTAAAGCTGCCGGGGTCAAAGAGCAGGTCGAGCCTTTCCCGTGCCGTGAGCTTGCCGGCCCGGTGCTGCTTTTCCACCCGCTCGGGTCCGCCCCCGCCCCGCACCTTCTCCAGGCGGGAGTCCAGTTCCGCCAGCTTATATTCCATACTGGTTTCCGCTTGTTCGTTCATGCCATCTCCCACTTCTCTCTGCCCTGTAGTCCGTCAAACCCCAGCGGAGCAACCCCGGGAGGCTACCAACCAGGATGCCGCAGACGGTGACGCATCACCCGTGAGGGGGTGCGGTTCCCCCTTGGCGGGGGGCCTGCCACAACTCCAGGAGCACCCCGTGCAGGCTGCGGGGGTGAAGGAAGGCCACCCGGGCCCCGTGGGCCCCCTCCCGTGGCCTTTCGTCCACCAGGCGTATGCCCGCCTGCCGCGCCCGCTCCAGGGCCGCCTCGATGTCGTCCACCTCCAGGCAAAGGTGGTGGACACCCTCCCCCCGGCTCTCCAGGAACCTGCCCACGGCGGAATCCGGCCGCAGGGGCTCCAGGAGTTCCAGGCGCGCTTCCCCGGCGGGCAGGAAGGCCAGCCGCACCCCCTGCCCGGGGACTTCCTCCTGGCCCCCCGCCTGCAGCCCCAGGGCCCGGTAGGTGGCCAGCGCCTCTTCCAGGTTCCGCACCGCGATCCCTATGTGGTGGACCTTCAACTGGCCTTCCTCCTCTTTTCCAGTTCCGTGCGGATGTATTCTACCACACGGGAGGTGGGTGTCCCCGGGCCGAATACCTCCGCCACCCCGGCCGCCTTCAGGGCCGGGATATCGCCGGCGGGGATGATGCCGCCCCCGATGACCAGGACGTCCTCCAGCCCCTTCTCCCGCAGGGACTCCACCACCCGGGGGAAGAGGGTGCGGTGCGCGCCGGAAAGGGAACTCAGGCCCACCACGTCCACGTCTTCCTGCAGGGCGGTGGCGGCGATCTGAGCGGGCGTCTGGCGGAGGCCGGTGTAGATGACCTCCATGCCCGCGTCGCGCAGGGCCCGGGCCACCACCTTGGCACCCCGATCGTGGCCGTCCAGGCCCGGTTTGGCGATCAACACGCGGATGGGTCGCTGCTGCATGGTACCCCTCCCTACATCTCCCCCGGCGCCCGGTATTCCCCGAAGACCCCGCGCAGGGTGTCGCATATCTCCCCCAGGGTGCAGCGCGCCCGCACTGCCTCCAGGATGGGCGGTACCAGGTTCCCGGTACCCTGCGCCGCCCGCTCCAGATCCTCCAGGGCCCGCCGGCAGGCGTCCCCGTCCCGTTCCGCGCGCAGGCGCTCCAGCGCCGCCCGCTGCTGCTCGGCCACGGCGGGGTCCACCTCCAGCAACCCCGTGGGTGGCTCCTCGGCCTCCTCGAAGGCGTTCACACCCACCACGAGGCGTTCCTTGCGCTCCACCTCCATCTGGTAACGGTAGGCCGCCTCGTGGATCTCCTTCTGGATGTACCCCCGCTCGATGGCCCGCACCGACCCGCCCATGTCGTCGATCTTGCGGATGTATGCCTCCGCCTCCTCCTCTATGCGCCGGGTGAGGCTCTCCAGGCAGTAGCTGCCGGCCAGGGGGTCTATGGTGGAGGCCACCCCGCTCTCGTAGGCAATGATCTGCTGGGTGCGCAGGGCGATGCGCACCGCTTTCTCCGAGGGCAGGGCCAGGGCCTCGTCCATGGAGTTGGTGTGCAGGCTCTGGGTCCCTCCCAGCACGGCGGCGAGGGCCTGCAGGGCCACCCGCACCACGTTGTTCTCCGGCTGCTGGGCGGTGAGCGAGCACCCCGCCGTCTGGGTGTGGAAACGCAGCATCATGGAGCGGGGATCCCTGGCCCCGAAGCGCTCCTTCATGATGCGCGCCCACAGGCGGCGGGCAGCCCGGAACTTGGCGATTTCCTCCAGGAAATCGATGTGGCAGTTGAAGAAGAAAGACAACCTCCTGGCGAAGGCGTCCACCTCCAGCCCCCGCTCCCTGGCCGCCTCCACGTAGCAGATGGCGTTGGCCAGGGTGAAGGCCACCTCCTGCACCGCGGTGCATCCCGCCTCCCGCATGTGGTAACCGGAAATGGAGATGGAGTTCCATTCCGGCAGTCGCTGGCTGCAATATTCGATGACGTCGGTCACCAGGCGCAGGGAGGGCCCCGGGGGGAAGATGTAGGTGCCGCGGGCCACGTACTCCTTGAGGATGTCGTTCTGCACGGTACCCTGCAGGCTGGCGGGGTCCACGCCCTGTTCCTCCGCCACCGCCTGATACATCGCCAGCAGCACAGCGGCCGGCGCATTGATGGTCATGGAGGTGGAGACGCGACCCAGGGGGATGCCCCGGAAGAGGATTTCCATGTCTTCCACGGAGTCGATGGCCACGCCCACCCGCCCCACTTCCCCTTCTGCCATGGGATGGTCGGAGTCATACCCTACCTGGGTGGGAAGGTCGAAAGCCACCGAAAGCCCGGTCTGACCCTGCTCAAGCAGGTAGTGAAAACGCCGGTTGGTCTCCACGGCGGATCCGAAGCCGGCGTACTGGCGCATGGTCCACAGGCGACCCCGGTACATGGTGGGCTGCACCCCGCGGGTGAAGGGGTACTCGCCCGGAAATCCCGTGTCGCGCAGGTAGTCCAGGTCCCTCACGTGCTCCGGGGTGTACAGGCGCTCGAGGGGCAGGCCGGATATGGTGGTAAACTCCGGCTGCCGCTCGGGGTACCGCTTCAGCACGGGGCCCAGCACCGTGTCCTCCCACCGCTTCCGCGCCTCACCCAACCCCTCAGTCATGTGCGTAAACCACCTCCCCCGCACCGCTGGATTACCGACACCATTTCTGCCTGCTCGATACCATTTCCTGCCCGCCAACGGGGGGCCTGCTCCCGCAGGCCCCCCGTTCTCCTCCCGCCTCTCGGACTTGCCCGCGCGCTAGCCGAGCCAGCCGCGCACACGCATGGCCTGGACCACGCGGTCCACCGCCACCATGAAGGCGGCCTGGCGCATGGGCACCTTTTTCTCCTGGTGCATCCGGTAGACGGCCGAGAAGGACCGCTTCATCATCTGCTCCAGGCGGGCGTTCACTTCCTCTTCCGTCCAGTAGAAGCTCTGCAGGTTCTGCACCCACTCGAAGTAGGACACGGTCACCCCGCCCGCCGAGGCCAGGATGTCGGGGATGACCAGGATGCCACGCCCGGCCAGGATCTCGTCCCCTTCCGGCGTGGTGGGACCATTCGCCGCCTCGGAGACGATCTTCGCCTTCACCTGGCCCGCGTTCTGGCTGGTGATCTGGTTCTCCAGCGCCGCGGGGATGAGGATGTCGCACTCCAGGGCCAGCAGGTCGGCGTTGGAGATATCCCGGGTGCCCGGCGCACCCTTGACCGTGCCCGTGCGCGCCTTGTACTCGTTCACCGCCACCGGGTCGAGCCCGTCGGGGTTGTAGGCCCCGCCCTTGGAGTCGTTGACCGCGATCACCCTGGCACCGGCCTCGTGCATGAGCCGGGCGGCCACGCTGCCGGCGTTGCCGAAGCCCTGTACCACCACGCGCGCCCCCTGGACGGGGAGGCCCAGCACGCGGGCGGCCTCGAGGGCCACAATGACGCAGCCCCGGCCGGTCGCCTCACTGCGGCCCACCGAGCCCCCGATGATGAGGGGCTTGCCGGTCATGAGACCGAAGTTATTGTACCCGCGCAACTGGCTGAACTCGTCCACCATCCAGGCCATGATCTGCGGGTTGGTGTACACGTCGGGAGCGGGGATGTCCTTTTCCGGCCCCACGATCTGGGCGATGGCCCGGATGAACCCGCGGCTGAGCCGCTCCAGTTCTCCCTTTGACATCTCCTTGGGGTTGCACGCGATGGCGCCCTTGCCGCCGCCGTAGGGCAGGCCCAGCAGGGAGCACTTGAAGGTCATCCACATGGAAAGGGCCTTCACCTCGTCGGCGAAGACGCCCGGATGATACCGGATGCCGCCCTTGGTGGGACCGAGGGCGTCGTTGTGCTGGGAGCGGTATCCCGTGAACACCTTCAGGCTGCCGTCGTCCATGCGCACGGGAATGGAGACTTCCAGGAACCGCATGGGCTGCTTGAGGATCTCGTAGGCAGCCGGCTCCACCCCCAGCGCGTCCACCGCTTCCTTGATCTGCCTCTGTACTATGTGGAACGGATTGAGAGTCTCCTGGGTCACTTCTTTCCCCTCCTCTTACCCCGCCGCGCCAGCGCCTTTCCGCGTGGCGCGGGCATTCACCGGGCCGCGGTGCCCTTACCTGCGGCCAGTCCGGCCCGCAAAGCCTTCCGGTTCAGTTCCTCCGTTCCTCTGGGAACCCGCGCCATCACCGCCTCTTCCAGTACTCCTTCGGGGACCACCTCCGTCAGGGCAACCAGTACGCCCAGGGCCACGATGTTGGCCACGATCTCCCGGCCCACCTCCTCGCGGGCGATGCGGGTGATGGGAACCCGCACCACCCGGTAGGGGCCAGGGGGGACCTCGTCCACCAGGTCCTGGTCCGCCACCAGCAGGCCGCCCGGTTTCAACGCCCCCAGATAGCGCCGGCACGCCTCCTGAGTCATCACCAGGAGCACGTCCGGTCCGGTGACCTTGGGGTAGTCGATCTCGCCGTCGGAAATGACCACCTCCGCCCGGGAAGCCCCGCCCCGGGATTCGGGGCCGTAGGACTGGGTCTGGACCGCGTTGCGTCCGGCCAGCACGGCCGCCTCGGCCAGGATGATGCCGGCCGTGATCAGTCCCTGGCCGCCGGCACCGGCCAGCCGGGCTTCCCACCTCTCACCGGCCATCGCCGTCACCTTCCCCGCTCAGCCGTGCGATGAGGTCCCGGTAGGAACGGCTGTACTCGGGGACCTCCTCGGTGCGGTGAAACTCACCAATGAGCACCCGCCCCCGCAGTTCTTCCGGCTTCATCCGTCCCGCCTGCGCCACCGTCACCGCCCGCTGCCGGAACCACTCCAGCATGCGCACAGGGTCGGCCATGCGGTTGCGGCGCCCGAAGTAGGTGGGGCACTGGGTGAGTACCTCCACGAAGGAGAACCCCTCGTGGGAGAGTGCCCGGGCCACGTACTCGATGGTCTGGTGGACGTGGTAGGTGGTGCTGCGGGCCACGTAGGTGGCACCGGCCGCCTGCACCAGCCGGCAGAGGTCGAAGTCCCGCTCCAGGTGCCCGTAAGGGGCGGTGGCCGTGCGGAAGCCCGCCGGCGTCAGGGGCGAATACTGCCCGCTGGTCATGCCGTAGATGCCGTTGTTGAAGCACACGCAGGTGATGCCCATGTTCCTGCGGGCGGCGTGGATGAGGTGGTTGCCGCCGATGGCGGCCAGGTCACCGTCCCCCGCCAGCACCACTACGTGCAGGTCGGGCCGGGCCAGCTTGATGCCGGTGGCGAAAGCCAGGGCGCGGCCGTGGGTGGTGTGCAGGGTGTCCATGTTCAGGTATCCGACCGCCCGCGAAGAGCACCCGATGCCGGAGACCACCACCGTGCGGTCCTGATCGATCCCCACCCGGTCCATGGCCCGCACCACGGCACCCAGCACGATCCCGTGCCCACAGCCGGCACACCAGAGGTGGGGCAGGTGCTCCCTGCGTAAGAAGCGCAACTCCTCCAACCCTACACCCCCTCCAGGACCGGCACCAGTTCCTCCGGCCGGATGAGCTCGGAGTCCACCCGGTGATAGCCGATCACCCGGCAGCGACCGCAGGCCGCGCGCTCTACCTCGCCCAGCACCTGGCCCAGGTTCATCTCGGGGACCACGATGGCATCCACCTTTTCGGCCAGCGCCGCCACCTCGTGACGGGGGAACGGCCACAGGCAGGCGAGGCGCAGCATCCCCGCGCGCCCCCCCCGTTCCCGGGCCAGCCGCACGGCGCGCAGGGCGGTGCGCGCCACGCAGCCGTAAGCAATGACCGCCACGCGGGCGTCATCCAGGTACCAGCGTTCCACCAGGGTGAGTTCCTCCCGGCGGCTCTCCACCTTGCCACAAAGGCGCCGCAGGAGCCGATCCGCCTCCTCCGGCTTCTCGGTCCAGAAACCGGAAGGGTCGTGGTAGAGCCCGGTCACCAGTATCCTCCCGCCCTCACCGAAGTGGACCATGGGCGGCACGTTGGCGGGGGCACGCCCGGGCCGGGGGCGCTCACCCCGGGGCAGGGCGCCCGGGTCGGGCAACTGGACCCGTTCCCTCATGTGGGCGGTGACCTCGTCCGAGAGCAGGATGACGGGGACCCGTAACTCATCCGCGATGGCGAAAGCCCTGACGGTGAGCACGTATGTCTCCAGCACGGAGGCGGGGGCCAGCACCACCACCGGGTGGTCGCCATGGGTCCCCCAGCGCGCCTGCATGACGTCCCCCTGGGCGGGAGAGGTCGGCATCCCCGTGGAGGGACCCACCCGCTGTACGTTCACCACCACGCAAGGGGTCTCGGTGATGGCGGCGTAGCCTATGTTCTCCTGCTTGAGGGAAAAACCGGGGCCGGAGGTGGCCGTCATCGACCGTACCCCGGCCAGGGAAGCGCCGATCACGGCCGCCATGCTGCCGATCTCGTCCTCCATCTGGATGAAAACACCCCCCACCCGGGGGAGGCGCTCGGCCAGCATCTCCGCGATCTCGGTCGACGGGGTGATGGGGTAACCTGCGAAGAAACGCAACCCCGCCTCCAGGGCACCCTCCACACAGGCCTCGTTACCCTGCATGAGCCGGGGCTTCGACATGCTGCGCCTCCTCTCCCGCGGGCTCGCCCGCCCGCGACCCCTGCGCACCTGCCTCCTGCCGCTCCCCCGGCGCCTCCTCGACCTCAATGGCAAAATCGGGGCAGCGCAGTTCGCACAGCAGGCACACCGTACAGGCCTCCAGGTTCGCCACCCGGGGCACACCGCCGGGGTCGGCGGCCAGCACTTTAGTGGGACAAAAGGCGACACAGATGCCGCACCGCTTGCACCAGGCCTCGTTCACCCTGATCTCGCGGGCGCGTTTCCGCGGCATACTATCACTCCCCTCAGGCCGTCCGGCGGGCGTCCAGCAAAGCAGTCCGGAGCAGGTTGAGCGAGCCCGCATCCGGGCGGTACACGAACTCGATGACCTCCACACGCTTAGGCAGCAGCCTCTCCACTTCCCGGCGCCGCCCGGGGGAAACGATCACCGCCCCCATCCCGGAAAGGAAGGCAGCCAGTTCCCCGGCGTCCCGGGTGGTGGTGGTGAGGAGCTGGATGTGGTCGATGCCGGCCGCCGCCAGGGAGGCACGGACGGTGTCGGCGAAAGCCTGGGAGATGCAGACCAGCCCGACCTTCCTGCCCCGCGGAAGCCGGGCCACCCTCACGATGCTGGACAGGTCCGGGTCGAGGCCGATACCCAGGATCTGCTTTCCCGAGTTGCCCAGCATGGCCCGCACCTCCTGCAGGTGAAAGAAGGTGGTCACCACCATCTCCACCCCCGCCAGGTCGCGGGCCATGACCTCGGGCTGGGCCTTCCATTCGTCGAGCAGGATGGGCAGTACCGCGATGCCGGGCCCCAGGTGCATCTCGCGGTGGATCTGCCGGGCGAAGTAGTCTACCTGCTCCCGGTTGCACTCCACAAAGGCAATGCGCACCCGCCGCAGGTGCTCCTTGCGCTCGCGGGCGCGCGCCTGCGCCAGGGAGAGGAACTCGTCCAGGTCGAATCCCAGGTTGACCGCCTCTTCCAGGCACACGTCGATGAGTCGGGCCAGCCGGTCGCGCCTCCCGCCGCTGCGCCACGCTTCCTCGCCCCGGGCCACGTAGGAGCCGCTACCCTGCCGGCAGGTGATCAGTCCCTCGGCCTCCAGTTGCCGGTAGGCCAGGCTCACCGTGTTCCGGCTCAGGCCCAGGCGGCGGGCCATCTCCCGCTCCGTGGGCAGGCGATCCCCCGGCGCCAGGCTGCCCGTGCGCACCAGGTGTTCCAGGCGGCGTTTCAGTTGCAGGTACAGGGGAACACCCTCGCTGCGGTCGAGGTGGAATTCTTCTCTGGTCAGTCCCTTCACCGTGCCGGGCCCACCCCCTGGCAATTGGACCCCTCCACAGGTCTATTCGCCATTGGTTCCCCAATTCCTGCTGGCCTGCGGCGAACTTTGGACCATGGGAAGGGTCCAATTACGGCGCGAGGGGGGGGTGGGGCACGAAGAGGGCGACAGGACCCGCGTCGGCTCCGGGTTCCGTCCCGGTCCTACTTGCCTTCGTCCTTCTCGCCCTCTTTTTCTTTCTCCTGACCGGAGGAGGAGAGCACGTAGCCCACCCCGCTGCGCTGCAGTTCCACCTCCACCCGGTCGGCGATGCGGACCAGGAAGGAGTTCTCCCGTACAGCGGTCACCGTGCCCACGATGCCCCCGGCGGTGACGATACGGTCGCCCGCCCGTATGGAGGCGATCATCTGCTGCCGGCGCCTCTGCTGCACCTGCTGGGGTCTGATGAGGAGAAACCACATGAGACCGAACAGCACGACGATCCACAGGATACCCACCATCTGTTGGCTCGGCACGCTTCAAACCTCCTTTTCATTGGGGAACGAGATGCCGGCTTCCTCTCCCGCAGGAATGCGCCGGCGCAACTCCTCGGCCAGCCGGGTGAGGAAACGAACGTTGTGGACGGATACCAGCCGGCCTCCCAGGGCCTCCCCCGCCGCGAAGAGGTGCCTTATGTACGCACGGGAGTAGCGCGCACAGGTCGGGCAGTCACACCCCTCTTCCAGAGGCCGGTCATCGCCCGCCCACCCGGCGTTCTTCACCTGCAACCTGCCCGCCGAGGTGAAGGCCACCCCGTGACGGCCCATGCGGGTGGGGTAAACGGAGTCCATCATATCCACGCCCAGCCGCACCGCTTCCACCAGGTCGGCGGGGGCTCCCACCCCCATGAGGTACACCGGCCGGTCCGGAGGCAGCACCTCCTTCACTGCTGCCACCATCTCCCAGGTGAGGGAGCGGGGCTCGCCCACCGACAACCCTCCCACCGCGAACCCGTCCACGGGGAGTTCCGCCACCTCCCTGGCACAGGCCTGGCGCAGGTCCGCCCACATACCTCCCTGGATTATACCAAACATCAACTGTTCCTTCCCGTCCACCGCCGTGGCCGCAGCCACCAGTGACCTCCGCAGCCAGTCACCCGTCAGCCCGGCCGCTTCCCGGGCCTGGTCCCGGTCGGCCGGGTAAGGCAGGCACACGTCGAGGGGGACCACCACGTCCGCCCCCAGCTTCCTCTGCACTTCCATCACCTTCTCTGCCGTCCAGAAGTGCAGGGAGCCGTCCAGGTGCGAACGGAACTCCACCCCCTCGGCGGTAATACGCCGGAAGGAGGGCAGGCTGAACACCTGGAACCCCCCGGAGTCGGTGAGGATGGCCCGGCGCCACCCCATGAAGGAGTGCAGACCGCCCGCCCGCGCCACAATCTCGGCCCCCGGGCGCAGGTACAGGTGGTAGGCGTTGCTCAGGATCATGTGCACCCCCAGCGCCTCCAGGTCGGCCGGCTCAAGCAGCTTGACGGCACCCAGGGTACCCACCGGCATGAAGGCCGGCGTGGGAACCTCCCCGTGAGCCGTGCGCAGCACACCCGTCCGCGCTTGCCCGGCCGGGCTGCGTGCCGTCACCCTGAAACACTCCTCCCCGCCCAACCTCCAACCCCCTCGCCTTCACCGGACCCGCACCCCGAGCTTACCGCGGCACCCCCGCCGGCCTCCCGCGGCGGTGCCCCTGCAGGGGGCCCCCACGCGGGCGCAGATCCGGCCCGGCGTTCACAGGATGAGCATGGCGTCGCCGAAGCTGTAAAACCGGTACCGTTCCCTCACCGCCTCGCGGTAGGCGGCCAGCACCCGCTCCCTGCCGGCCAGCGCGCACACCAGCACCAGCAGCGAGGAGCGGGGCAGGTGGAAGTTGGTCACCAGGGCATCCACCACCCGGAAGCGGTAGCCGGGGTAGATGAAGAGGTCGGTCCACCCCTCGCCGGGCCGGACCTCACCGCCGGGACCCGCCACCGTCTCCAGGGTGCGCACCACCGTGGTACCCACCGCCACCACCCGCCCGCCGCGCCGGCGGGCCGCGTTGATGCGCTCGGCCGCCTGCCCTTCCACCCGGTAGTACTCCGCGTGGAGGCTGGCGTCCTCCACCGTCTCGGTGCGTAGCGGTCGGAAGGTTCCCAGGCCCACGTGCAGGGTGAGGTAACAGGTTTCCACCCCCGTCCTCTGCAATTCGCCCAGGAGGCGGGGCGTGAAGTGCAGCCCCGCCGTGGGTGCCGCCGCCGAGCCCGGCTGCCGGGCGTACACGGTCTGGTACCGCTCCCGGTCGGCCAGAGGGCGGTGGATGTACGGAGGTAGGGGCACCTCCCCAACCTGCTCCAGCACTGCGCCCAGGGGCACCCCCGCGTCCCACCGCAGTTCGACCTGGCGCACCCCTTCCTCCCCGGCCGCAGTCACCACCACCTGGCAGCCTCCGGCCCCTGGGGACCCCCTCTCGGCGGAGGACCCCCCTTCGCACACCAGGTGGGTGCCGGGCCGCAGGCGGCGGGCGGGGCGGCCCAGGACCTCCCAGACCTGCCTCCCCTCTGCCTCGTCGCCCAGAGGGCGTAGCAGCAGGATTTCCGCCCGCCCACCCGTGTCAAGCCTGCGCAGACGCAGGCGGCCGGGGATCACCCGCGTGTCGTTGAACACCAGGACGTCACCTGCGCGCAGAAAGCGCGGGAGTTCCCGGAAACGGTGATGACCGAGTTCCCCCGTGCCCCGATCGAGCACGAGCAGCCGCGAAGCGTCCCGGGGCTCGATGGGTTCCTGGGCGATCAGTTCGGGAGGCAGCTCGTAGTCGAACTCTTCCAGCCTCATGTTCAGGGGGCCGGGGCTGACTGCACCGTCACCGGACCCGTGCTCTGCAGGGTGGTGCCCCGGTAGTAATACTGCAGGATCTGCTGGTAGTTATGCCCGCGTTCCGCCAGGCTTTTGGCCCCGTACTGGGACATACCCACCCCATGCCCCCACCCCGAGCCGGCAAAGTAAATGCGCGCGGGGAGCAGACGCCTGCCCACCAGGAAGGTGACCAGTTCGGGTTCAGGAGGCGGCGACGGCGGCGGTTGCGTCGGTTCCGGTTGGGCCGGAGCGCCGGGCGGGTACAGCCAGGGGGGCGCGCCGGGGGGGAGGGTCTGGGCCGACGGAACACCGGCGGTGGGTCCTTCGGGGAGTTGCGGTTTCTCCTCTTCCTTCACGGGAGGAGGAGGTGCCACGCGGCGCAGCACCTCCTTGAGGTTGACGGTGCCGCCGGGGGTGAACACTGCCGCCCGGGACAGGTCCAGCGAAACCAGCCGTCCGGAGCCGTCCAGCACCGCAACGGGGTTCTTGAGGGGCGCGGGCCGGACGTAGTCGGCCATGCCCGGCTCCCGCGGTTCCATGTCGAATTTGGCGCTGCGCAACCCCACCCGCAGGTAGAAGGTACTGGCAGGCAGCACCACCTGGCCCCGGGAACCGATCACGGCCAGCTTCGTCCAGCGACCCGATACCCCCCGCGGCCCCGCCGGCTCGACCCGGTATACCTCCCCCACGTCGTGACCGGCCTCGGCCATGGCGCGACCGATGTCGGCCAGGCTCACCTCCTTCTCCCAGCGGGACCAGGGGGAATCCTGGTCGAAGTCGGGCACGCCGCGCAGGTAGGGCACCGGGGACGTCCAGACATTCTCCACGTTCTCGGTGTGCCCCCCCGAAGCAGCGTGGTAGAAGGTGCGCGCCAGGGCACCCTGGTAGGTGAGCACCTGACCGCGGGTGGCGTCCACGGCCGCATTGGACCGGGGATCCTCCACCCCGATGCCCCGGTAGGCCTGGTGCACCGGTGTGTCCAGGAGGTCAAACCCCGACCCGGGACCTCCGCCTCCCAGGCGGCCTACCGCATATGTACGGGCCGCCACCGCCTGGGCCTTCAGCGCCTCCGCGGGCCACGAGGGTGACATCTCGATCCCCACCACGCCGTACAGGTATTCCTCGAGGGGAAGGACGTTCACGGCCGTGAGGCCCTGTCCGTCCCGGTACACCTCGATCTCCCCCCGGTACCGGTATCCCTTGCACCACAGGAACCCCGTCTCGGGGATGGCCGGACCCCGCTCGGCGCCCATCCCGGGCGGGAGCGGGAGGGGAAAACCGCCCAGGGAGACGGACACCTGGTCCGCCGGCGGAGCACCCACCACCTTCACCCGCAGCGGCCCCGTGAATATGCCCATCACCTGCGGATCACCCAGTATGTCCTGCTGACCCGGGGGCGCGGCCACCTTGACGGGATAGAGTACCACCTTGATCCCCTGGGGCAGCGGTATCATCTCCCAGACGGCACCGGTCTCCGCGCGGCCCACGGCAGCGCCCGAGGCCAGGTTCCACAACTCGTGCTGACCCCGGGCGGTCACCCTCACCTGGGGTCCCGCCACCACCAGGCCTACCCTTATCGTACGGGACATGCGATCCTGGGCCAGGGCCTGCGGCACCCCCACCGTGAGCACTGGCACCACGGCGAGCCAGGTCACCATCGTGAGCACGACCACCACTGCAAGCAAACCTGCGACAGCCCGCCTCATGGAAAAAGCCTACACCTCCGGTTTCCGCCCCCAACCCTACTTCTTCGACAATCTCCGCGCACCCCCTGCCCCTGCTACCTGAACGACCATCGCCCGATGGGAAACCAGCCCCCGACGGGCCGTGCTCATTCTCCGCCAAGGGCGAGCCGCAGACACTCCCGCAGCGCTGCATCGTACTCCAGGTTGGGCCCATCGCCCAAGGGTACTCCTTTGGCCAGGGCCTCGGCATATCGCACCAGATCTTGCGGGTCAGGCTCGGCCAGAACATCGGGAGTCGTATGGGTTTCCTCGTTTGCCGTAAAGTCCGCGTTGAGGCCCATCGTGCTGGGGAAGAAGATGGCCATCCTGCTGTTGGGCAGTACCATGATCACGGGAGTTGATCCTCCACCGTCTCCCCCTGTGCGTTCACCGACTACGGTCGCCCAACCCGAACTTTTGCAGAAGGACGCAAACCCTTCGGCAGCCGAGAACACTTTTCTGTCAACCAGTAAGAAGATTCGTCCCTTGTAGGGGAACTCGCCGGACGGTTCTATGACCATGGTCTGTTTGGCGATAGTTCCAAACGACTCGGTAAGGGTCTCAGGAGGCAGGTTTGCGATCTGGGTGGGGGTAAGGTATCGTGATAGGTCAGACTTGTCCACGACAGCCCCCTCTCCGCGCAAGCCTTCGACGGTTTGGCCGAATTCCTTGTTGGCTCTAAGGAACCGAGCTATGTAGTTACCCGATCTGGCCACGCTTCCGCCGGAGCAACGAACGGGCCCGGTCGCCAACGGTCTGACTATGTTGAGCATCCAGAAGGTGTCGTCTCCGCCTCTGTTTCCACGAATGTCTATGATTAGCGAAGGTACGTCCTTGATCTCGGCGTAGAACCTGTTCAGGACCGCCTTATCGCCCTGAGAAGCCTCGTATGGAGTCATCTGGCTTACGTGCATGTACGCCACTCTGCCGTCAGCCAGGTATCCGGTATAGACGTTGGATTCTTTCCGAAGGAGGTTGGTCGGAAAGACCGGGTCCACAAGGTCCTTCTCCCGCCGGACCAGGTCGACTCTCGCCTGAACATAAGTCTTGTCTGGATTCTCGAGCACAACGTCGTACCTCTTAGACACATCGGTGACCAGCAGCTGATGCATGTAGAGTCGCCTGTGACCGGGATCGTAGGACAGAGGGGTAGTTCCCCTGAGGGCCGCAACAAACTCGTGCACGGGCCTGCCATCGATCCTCACGACTTTCTGGCCCGGAGATATGCCCTTGCCTTCTTCGAAAACGTTTATCACGTAGTACTCGCCTTGAATGTAGAAAGCCTGGAAGGGCAGCACCTTGTTTAACCGGAATCCGCTTGCGAAAAGGTCGAACCATTTCTTCACGGTCTGAGCGTCCGTTTTGGCGGCTTCGTCCAGCCACGGCTTCATCTGTCCGGGCAGGGAGACTATCCGGTCGTACACGTGGGGATTGAGAACAGTTGTGTGTCCGTTGTTTATCAGCAGCAGGATTCTCCCGATTTCCCTAGCGAACTCTCTATCCGTCCTGGTCCGACGGACGGCCTCCTCGAACTCCTGCTCGTGGGCAAGCCAGTCATACCCCTCGACCCTGGCTTTCAGTGCGAGATACGGATGATTCTCCCGCAGGATGTCGAACATGTACCGGAAATCCTCGAGTTTCTGGTCGGTTGTGAGCTGGTTGCCCGAGCACCCGGGGAGCAAAACGCTCAACGCGCATGCAACAGCCAGTACTGTGGCCAAAGCCACTGCAGATAGGGGCGTACGGTGCCGGAGAGTTCTGCGACTCAGTTGTGCTTCACTCCCAAGTGGCAGACCCGGCGAACGCAGCAGTGACTCACCTACCCGCCGCATCTTCTCGCCCCCGCACTGAGGCACAATTCGATGGAAAGCTGGTGCTTCCTTCCACCCAGGTGCCGATACGGTGCTCAGCGGTAATGTCGCTGCAACTCGGAAGCGTACCTCACCCCCACCAGGTGCGCATTGCGGCTCAGCCACTCGCTGAATCGCACCTTGCCCGTTGGCGCACCGGAAGACACCAGGAGGTTGGCCATCAAACCGGCGATTTCGTCCTCCGTGATTATCACGTCCCCGACCAGGGACCCCACGATCCGGCCGAGGAGATACGCCATCGCCGGTGCCAGATGGACTATGCGTGCCCTGCTGCCGATTTCGCGGGCGATCAGTTGCACCAGTTGTCCGAAAGAATACACCTCGGGGCCCGCCGCATCGACCACCATTTCCCCGGCACTTCTGCCGGCGCTGACGGCGATCTCGGCAACATCCTCCACGAACACGGGCTGCAGGCGGTAGTCCCCCGTACCGAAGACCGGGAAGAGGGGAAAATGCCTGAGGAGCCACGCGATGTTGTTGATGAGGATGTCCTCAGGCCCGAAGATCACGGTGGGTCGCACGATGGCGTAGGGGATGCCGGAACTCCTGATTGCCTGCTCCACGAGAGCCTTGCCCCGGAAGTACGGAAGAGGTGAGCCTGCCGACGGATTGGTGATGCTTATGTGGACAATCCGCCGCACGCCAGCGTCCCGGGCCGCCGCTACCAGCTTCTCCGAATTGCGCACCGCCCTTTCAAACGTCACCCACCCGCGCTCAAAGCGTATCCAGTAGGTGTTGTAAAGCGTATCGGCGCCGCGCATGGCTTCCGACATCGCACGCGGGTCCTCGAAGTCCAGCGGCAGCGCCTTCACCCGGTCCCCAAAGGGATGCGGACGCTCCGGATGAGCCGTGAGGGTGACGACGGTCCTCCCCATCGCCAGCAGGAGCCTGGCGATATGCTTTCCCGTGAAGCCGAAAGCTCCGGTAACCACGTCGAACGCAGCCATTTTCCCCCACCCCACATCCTGTTTCCGGCCCCACCTCGCCGGCGTGCCCCCGACCTCCACCATCACTGCCGCGCCAGCTACCTCACCTTCCACACCCCGTTCTCCCTGAGTCGCCTTCTCCCTGCCTTGGTCAGGGGCGTGTCACGGTGTCGCAAAGGCCCAGACCGAAAGTCCCAGGGGGATCAGCACAAGGCAGGCGGCCCTCAACAGAAACCTCCTCCTGCTGTTGGCACTGGTGCCCCCAACCCAACACCCCCACGACAGTCACGGCTCAGTCGCCGCTATGAGCCGGCCGGACCCACCACACCCAGCTGCCCTTCAGGCCTGGTCACCACTCGGGTCGATAAGCCGGAGGAAGCCGACGAACGGTACCACAAGCGCAGCGCCACCGATGGCACCCTGCACAAACCACACCGCCCAGGCGAGTAGGGGCCTCGAGGCGAGGAACATGCCGACAGCGGCGCCGGGCCAAGCCGAAGGCAGGGCCCGCGCATAAAAGGGCCACAGAAGTAAGCCAACCACCCAGTTGACCGCATCGCGGCCAACGGCCACAGGTAACTCAAAAAGAATGAAGGCGAAAAAGAGGGGCGATCCGTCGCGAGCCCACAGCAGCCGGTGAATCGCACTGAACGCCTGCTTGGTGGATTGGTAGGCAAACATCATACTCGGTCCGGACCACCGCCAGCCGAATTCACCCCATGCGACAAAGGCAGCGCTTGCGGTACCCAGCATCACCCCCACCGCAAATGCCCAGACCATCCACCTGGCTCGCTGGCGAGCGGCCAGTACAATACCACCCAGCGTTGCGCCGGCGACGACTGCCCACCCCAGCCAGAACACACCCACCTTAATCACCGTTCCTCAAAATCAAAGACGCTAGCATGACTTTCCTACTTATCGGCCCAGAGGGCTGGAAACCGTTGCTATGGCTGGGTTTCCTCCTGTTACCTAACTGATGGTGAGCCGTCGCGGGGCGTGCCAAGCCGTTGCTGCGCCCGGAAAACCGGGAAAAATGTGCATAACCTGGCGCGCGGAGGAAGGAATCTTGGCAGGCCGTGTCGAACTGTCCTGTTACCTAACAGGCCAGGAGGGGTCGGCATGGCCACGATCGTCAAGAAAAACATCAAGGGGCACGCCTACTACTACGCGGTGCAGACGGGGTGGGTGGAGGGAAGGTCCCGGGTGATATGGCAGAAGTATCTGGGTAAGGCGGAGGACATCGTGGCCAAGCTGGAGGGGTTGGGCGCGGAGCCGTACACGGCGCGGGTGTTCTGCTTCGGGGCGGTGGCAGCCCTGTATCAGGTGGCAGCGGAGCTGGGGGTGGTGGCGATCATCGACCAGTTTGCCCCCAAGCGCAACCAGGGCCCCTCGGTGGGGGAATACATGCTGATCGCCGCCATCAACCGGGCGGTGGCCCCCAAGAGTAAGCGGCAGATTGGGGAGTGGTATGCCGGGACCAGCCTGAGCCGGTGGCTGAAGGCCAGGCCGGAGCACCTTTCCAGCCAGCGGTTCTGGGACCACATGAGCTACCTTGACCGGGAAGAGATCCGCAGGATCGAGGCGGAACTCACCCGGGTGATGGTAGAGCGGTACTCCCTGGACCTGCGCAGCCTGGTTTACGACACCACCAACTTCTTCACCTGGATCGACACCGCCACGGAGGCAGAACTGCCTCAGCGGGGTCACAACAAGCAGAAGCGCAACGATCTCAGGCAGGTGGGGCTGGCCCTCATGGTGACCATGGACTTTGCCATTCCCCTCTTCCACCAGGTGTACCCGGGCAACCGGCCGGACGTCGCCCAGTTCGAGTCTGTGGTGGACGAACTGGTGGAGCGGTACAAGACCCTGGCAGGCGAGTGCCTGGACGTGACGGTCATCCTGGACAAGGGGAACAACTCCAGGGACAACGTAGCCCGGCTCTCGGAGGCGCTGGGGTTCGTGGGGTCGCTGGTTCCCAGCCAGCATCCCGATCTCCTGGCGGTGCCCAGGTCAGAGTTCCGGCCCCTGGAAGGCCCCGAGTTTGGGGGCGTGCTGGCCTACCGGACGCGCAAGGAGGTGTTCGGGAAGCTCTTCACCGTGGTGGTGACGTACAACGAGGCGCTTTTCCTGGGGCAGATGCAGGGCCTGGTATTGGCCCTGCGCAAGGCAAACCAGGGCCTGCGGGAACTGAAGAGGAGGCTGGATGAGAGGTACTCCCGGTCAAAGCCCCGCGGCAAGCCCCCCACGGTGGCCGCTGTGCGGGCCCAGGTGCGGAAGATCCTGCGCAAGCCCCTGGACCAGATGGTGAAGTGGCAGGTGAGGGAGGAGGGCGGGCGCGTCATCCTGGAGTACGAGATCGACCATGAGGCCCGGGACGCGTACGTGGAGAAGTACTTCGGCAAGAACATCCTGTTTACCAACCGGGAGGAGTGGACCACGGAACAGATCGTGCTGGGCTACCGGGGGCAGGGCTGCATCGAGGCGTCGATCAAGACCATGAAGGATCATCACTTCATCGGCTGGAGCCCCATGTACCACTGGACGGACCAGAAGATCCGGGTCCATGCTTTCTACTGCGTGCTGGCGCTGACGCTGACCTCGCTCCTGCGCCGCCGGTTGGCACTGGCGGGGCTGGACATGAGCATCCCTGCCATTCTGGAGCAACTCGGGGGCATCTACGAGGTGGCACACATCTACCCACCCCAGGCGCGCAGGAAGGACACCTTCACCCTCTCGGAAATGAACGAGGTGCAGCGTAAGCTGGCCCAAACCCTGAACCTGGAGGCTATGCACCGGCTGGCCAGTTAGTAACAGGAGCCTGAGGCCCCAAATGCTTGTTGCAGTTGCCTTTTCGTCTCTCGCTACGGCGTAACTAGGAAACTCATGCTAGTGGGCTCGTCCTGCCTCGCCCATCCGGGGACTTTCACCCCCAAGTCAGCGCCCATGCCGGGCGCACACAAGAAGCCCCGGGGACTCCCCCGGGGGATCAGACTCCATTTCAGTCCGGTTGGCCCTTCTCCCTCTTCATCCCGAGCAGGGCACCGAGGACCTGCCTCACGGCCGCTTCATCCTCCGGCGTGCGTTCTTCCTCCCGGGCCGAAGCCCTGCAACCCACTCCCCCGATGCCCTCCACCGCAGCTCGCAGGGAAGCGATCTCCCGCCGCAGGGCCACCAGTTCCGCCCTCAACTCCAGGTACGGCGCCCCGAACTCCCGCAGCAAGACGCGCAGCGCCTGCGCCCGCGACCCGTGGACCCGCGCCAGCCTGTCCAGGATCGCCAGGTCCTCCGCCTCCAGCCAGACCCCCACCACCTGCGATGCCTGTAAACACGTTCTCACCTTGTCCCCCAAGGCTTTCACCCCTCTTGACCCCCCTAAACGTTAACACACGCGACCGGCAGGCAGGCGTGTTAACGTTTTCGCGGGGGACAATGGCGCAAACCCGCGTTGCCCAAGCATCTTCGGGCACGATACCTGTTAACACCAGCTACTGCAAGCCCCGGCCATAGCCGACAGGTAGCCAAGAGCGTTAGCGAAGATCGGGTCTTCGCCCAGCACCACCCCAGGCAGCGCGTTCCTCAGCCAGGGGTGGAGTTCCGCCCCGCCCCCGCCAGTGAGGATCAGCCTGCCTGCGAGGCCGCAGCGCGGCCCCAGAGCCTCTTAATGCGCGCGGCGATCTGGTTGGCCCGGGCTTGGGCCCGATGCGGCCGCAACCTGCCCTTGTCATCCCGGTAAATATCCCGGTACCCTTCTTCGTAGTAGTCGTCCTCATGATGCCACCGACACCACTGCAGGCAGTACTTCCAACCCTCCCGGCCGACCGGCAGGCAAGTCTCCCGAACCACCTCAGCCCTACAACGTGCCAACGGAACCACCTCCTCTTTGGTGGGGCTCGCTGGCGCGCCCTCGTTCCGCCACCTCTCTTCGTTGCCCGGATAGCTGCCGGGAACCCGTCAGCCCCCTTAAACGCACAGCTCTTGGGCTACGGGTCGGTTTGTTCCATTCCACGCCTGACAAAACAACCTGGCACCGCCGCGGCAGCCTGGGCACGTAGGCCGCGGTGACTCCGATCCGGTTGTGGCCCAGGCGGCCTGGCCGCCCATGATCCTGCGCAGGTCCGAATGTCGCCACCTCGCTGTCAGCCGGGGGCCACACTGCCCCGCCTGACGGCCTCGGTCCAGAGACCGGAGCGGGCGGGCAACATCGTCGTCAACCCCTCTCCGGTCAGAACCAGCCTGCACTTGGACAAGCCGACCTCCACAGACCTGCCCTCCCCGACCATCACCTCAAGCCGCGGCGAAGTACGGTGAATGTCGTGAATGTGGTGAATCTATTCCACCCCTCTGATCTGGCACTGGTGTGC
>JACIYH010000042.1 GCA_014360055.1 Bacillota bacterium
GAACCCGCTGGCCAGCCACCCGGGGGCACCAGCCGCGCCCGGCCACCCCCGCGCGCGCCCGCGGCGGCGCCGCGAGCCGGCACCCCGGCCCGGCGGCGCGCAACCGAGTTGCTAATGGAAGGAAGTCACCAGGGAGCGCACCAGCAGATCCCACCCATCCACCAGCACGAACAACAGCAGTTTGAAAGGCAGGGACACCATCATGGGGGGGAGCATCAGCATCCCCATGGACATGAGGGTACTGGCCACCACCATGTCGATGACCAGGAAAGGCACGAAGAGCACAAATCCCATCTGAAAGGCGGTCTTCAGTTCGCTCACCGTGAAGGCCGGCACCAGGGTCCAAAAGGGTACGTCCTCCGCATCCTCCGGCCGGGGCTGCCCGCCCAGACGCAGGAAGAGAGCCAGGTCCTGGGGACGGGTCTGCCGGAGCATGAAGTCGCGCAGTGGCTTCTCCGCCCGGGCCAGGGCCTCGGCCTGGGTGATTTCTCCCGCCAGGTAGGGCTGGAGGGCATCCCCGTTCACCTGCTGCCACACCGGGGCCATGATGAACACCGTCAGGAACAGGGCCAGGCCGATGAGGACCTGGTTGGGAGGCATCTGCTGCAGGGACAGGGCGCTGCGCAGGAAGGAAAGCACCACCACCACCCGGGTGAAGGAAGTGAGCATGATGAGGATGGCGGGCGCCAGCGAGAGCACGGTCAACAGGAGCAGGATCTGCACGGTGAGACTGAGTCCCCCGGGGCCGCCCGCCGGTTCCACTCCCACGGTGACGCGCGGGAAGAGCCAGCCATCCTCCCGCACCGGTCCCTCGGGGGGCTGCGCCAGGGCCACGGCGGGACCACCCAGAATCCCCGCGGCAAGGGCGAGCAGGATCACACCGGCCATGAGACCGCGCCCCTTGCGGGCGGCCAGCCGCCGCAGCACGTCTCCGAAGCGCACTGCCGCCATCGCGGTTTGACTCGGGGCCCGGTCTTCCTCGCCCGCGGGAGCTTCCGCCAGCAGGGACACCTCGTCCCCCACCCCGAGCAGCATCCAGCGATCGCGGAACCTGACCAGGCAGAGATACCGGTTGCCGCCCAGGGGCATGGTCTCTACCAGGCGCAGGTGTACGCCGCGGGGCAGGTTCAGCCGCCCGAAGTAGCGGGCCGAGGTGTAGGCCAGGCCGATCACCAGCAGCGAGAAAACCAGGAATTGTAAGAGTGCCCATCCCAACTGTGCCCACGCCCCTTTTGCCATTGCCCGGGCGCGCCGCCGGGCCCTTCACCGGCCCCGCTCAACTCCCGCCCGGAGGCCTCCTCGCCCCGCTGACACCACGCTGGCGACCAGCCCCGCTCAGGCCCCCTCGTCCAGCGCCTGGCGCTGAGGGGCGGGCGGTCGCGCCAGGTCGCCTTCTACCGCCGCCAGGAAACGAGCTTCGTCCACCGGTTTGATGACGAAGTCGTCCGCCCCCGCCTCAACGGCGGCCTTCACCCAGCGGGATTGCACCAGGGCCGAACACACCACCACGCGGCAGCCGGGCAGTTCCGCCTTAATGGCCCTGATGAGTTCCGTCCCCGGCATGTCGGGCAGGACCAGATCCAGCACCACCAGGTCGGGGCGATAACGGCGCGCCAGTTCCAGGGCCGCCCCGCCCTCCCGGGCGGTACCCTCCACCTGCCAGCCCGCCCGCCCCAGCAGGGAAACCAGCTTCTCCCGCAGGAACCGGGTCCGCTCCACCACCAGTGCGCAACCACCCTGGGTCCGCTCCACCACCAGTGCCCAACCACCCTGGTTCCGCTCCTCCACCGGTGCGCGGCCGCCCTCCACCTTGACCTACCCCCCGACTGCCGGTGCCCTACTTCAGGGCGGAGACCCGTTCGGCCGCGGAAACCACGTCTGTCACCCGCACCCCGAAGTTCTCGTCCACGACCACCACTTCGCCCCGCGCCACCAGCTTGCCGTTCACCAGCACATCCACCGGTTCTCCCGCCAGCTTGTCCAGCTCGATGATCGACCCCGCCCCCAGGCTGAGGATGTCTCTGACCAGCCGCCGGGCCCGCCCCAACTCCACCGTAACCTGCAGGGGCACGTCCAGGAGGAGGTCCAGGCTCACCCCCTCCCCACGGCCGGAAGCAGGGGCGAGTTCCTCCAGTTCGGCCTTCTCCACCACCACCTGCTCCTGCGTACGCCCTTTGCCCCCTTTGCGCTCACTCATCGTCGTCCTCCCCCCCTGCCGCCAATACCTTGACCACCTGCACCGCCACCCGGTTACCCACCCGCCCCGGACGCACCCGGAAGGCTGCCCGGGGGCCAAGGTAGGCGGTGAGCGGTTCCCCCACGGGCTGCCCCAGCCTGATCACGTCGCCGCGCTCCAGGCCCAGCAACTGCCCGATGGTCAGGGTTGCCCTGCCCAGCCGCACCGCGACTTCCACCCGCACGTCCTGCAGGTTGGCACCATCCCCCCGGGCGGGAGCCACCTCCCCCCCGCCGGCCCAGCGATGGGCGGTGAGGCGCGTCAGGACGGGCTTGAGAGTAGAGAATGGCAGGCACAGCCGCAGCGAGCCACCCGTCTCCCCCAGGGTGGCCGTGAATGTGATCACCACGGTCACCTCGTTGGGCGGTATCACCTGGGCGAACATGGGATTGGTCTCGACCGACTCCAGGCGTGGCCGAATGTCCACCAGGCCCTGCCATGCCTCGGCCAGGGAAGAAAGCATCCCGCCCGCCACCCTTTCCATGACGGTGACCTCGATGTCGGTGAGGGCGCGCTCCGCCCCGCCGTCGGCCGTACCGAGGCCCCCCAGAAGGCGGTCGATGAGCGGGAAGGCCAGGCCGGGGTGGACATCCACCAGCTGGCGGCCGGGAAGGGGATCCATGCTCACCAGGCACAGTACGGCCGGATTGCGCACGGAACTGAGGAATTCGTCATAGGCAAGTTGCTCGACGGCATCCAGGGTGACACGCGCCGTGGTGCGCAGGTGAGTGGAAAGGACGGTGGTCCACACCCGGGCGAAGTTTTCGTGAACCATCTGCAGGGTGCGCAGGTGGTCTTTGGAGAATTTGTCGGGTCTGCGGAAGTCGTACACCCGGACCGTGGGTCGGATCACCGCCCCTTCCCGCCGCACGGGCTGGCCCCCCAGCTTCCCGGAAGCGAGAGCCTGCAGCAGCTCATCTACTTCTTTCTGGGAAAGGACCTCCACCGCACCCACCCCCTCACTGGATCAGAAACTCGGTGAAGAAAATGCGCTCGACCCGGCCCGTCTCGGAGATGCGGTTGATGCGGTCTGCCAGGTCGCGGGCCAGGGCCAGCATGCCCCCTTCACCTTCCAGCTCGGCGTAGGTTTTGTCCCGCAGCACGGAAATGATGGTGTGCTCGAGCAGGGCCTTCTTGGCTTCCAGTTCCCTGGCCATGCGGGCGTGGGACAGTTCCAGGGTGATATCCACGCTGATGTACCGGCGCCCCCCGTTATCCCGCAGGTTGGTGAGGTACTTGCCTGCGGTGAACAGGACGGCGTCCCCCTGCGCGGTAGCACTCTGCTTCCCGGTTGAGGAGGCCAGGAGGCGACTGCCCACCACGTATGAGACCCCTCCCATCGCCCCCAGGGCGAGCACCGCGATCACGAACCACAACAACACCCTCCTGATCCTCTTCACCGTGCCTTCACCTCGCTTGCCCCTGCGGTGCGCCGGCCCGCCCGCCGCCCCGCCTGAGGGCCCGCCGGTACGTCATCACCCGGGAGGCCACCTCCTCGGGGGATTCCCTCACCAGCACCTTGCGGCCGGTGGTGAGGGAGATGACGGTATCGGGCGTCGCCTCTACCGTCTCGATGAGTTCCGCATTGAGTACCATGGGCTGCCCGTTGAGCCTGGTCACGTGAATCATCCCGTCACCCCCTCACCTCTGACCGCCGCCCGCCCCCGCCTTGCCCTACCACCACCCGGGGGATGCGGCCCGCTTACCGCTTGAGGTTGACCAGGTCCTGGAGCATCTCGTCCGCAGTGGTGATCACCCGGGAGTTGGCCTGGAACCCCCTCTGAGTGACGATGAGGTTGGTGAACTCCTGGGCCAGGTCCACGTTGGACATCTCCAGGGAGCCGGGAGCGATAGTGCCCCGCCCCCCGCTGCCCGGGTCACCCACCTGGGGCTCCCCCGAGTTGGCCGACCTCTCGTACAGGGTCTCTCCCCGCTTCACCAACCCCGCCGGGTTGGAGAAGCTGGCCAGCGCCACCTGCGCCAGGGGACAGGACATGGCGTTGGAGTACGACCCCATCACCACCCCCTTGGCATCCACGGATACCGACACCAGTTCCCCCGGCCCGTACCCGTTCTGGTCAGAAGCCAGCGCCGTGTAGTCACTGGCATACTGGGTCAGGCCGTAGAAGTCCATCTGCAGGCTGAGCGGCGCATAACCCGTGGCCACGAACTCCAGCAGGTCCCCCGTCACCCGGTCTACCCGCCCCGTCACGTCAAAAACGACGGTCCCGCTGTGGGGCTTGCCCGTGAGGTTGAGGGGGGCACCCGCCGAGTCCTTCACCTCCGCCACCCAGTCCCAGACGTTGTCGTTCACCTTGGTGAAGGTGGTGATCACGCTGTACGTCTCGCCCTTGGCCCCCACCACGCTGATGGACGTCACCCGCCGCGCCTCCCCATACGTGGCTGTAATCTTGGGCACCTCGGTGTCCCCTTGCGGGACGGATATGCTCCACGACGTCTTGCTAGTCCCTGCGCTGGGGAAGGTGATGTAGTGGACCAGATCGTTGTCGGCAGCGTCGCGCACCTTCACCTGCAGCTCTTTCGCTACAGTGTCGCCGTCCAGGTCTCGCAGCGACCTGCCCGCCAAGTCGGTCACATCTTTGACTTTCCCCTCGGTATCGAACACGATGTACCCGTCGGCAGAAGCGGTCCACACCGGCTGCGTGACCGTGTCGTCGAAGCAGAACTGGACGCCGTCGCCGGCGAGGTGCCAGCGCCACTTGTTGAACTCACTGGTGGGCGACAGCTCGAAGGTCACCTTGCGCGCGGCGGTGCTGCCAGCGCCGTCATCGAGGGTGAGGGTGAGGGAGTTGGCGGACAGGGTGTAGGTGCCCATGTCGGTGGCGTCCAGATTGCGGGTGAACTTGACTTCGGTGGTGGCGCGGGCGGGGATGGACTGCACGTCTGAGAGGGATATGGGTTTGAGGTTCACCCCGGTCCGGTCGGCGGGAAGCACACCGTTCTGGGCCAGCCAGCCCATCACCTTGAGGCCGGAGGGGGTGACCAGGTTGTAGCGGTCATCCCAGGAAAAGGCACCGGCGCGCGTGTAGAAGGTGCGGGTGCCGTCGCTCACGATGAAGAAGCCCGCTCCGTCGACGGCCAGGTCGGTGGCCACGCCGGTCGACTCCAGGTTCCCCTGCTCGTGCAGGGTGTCGATGGAGGCCAGGGCGACGCCCAGGCCCACCTGCAGGGGGTTGGTGCCGCCCCGTCCCCCCTGGGGGGCGGAGGCGGCTGACAGCAACTGGCTGAACATCTCCCGGAAGGTGGCCCGTCCTGCCTTGAACCCTACGGTGTTCACGTTGGCAATGTTATTACCGATCACGTCCATGCGGATCTGGTGATTGCGCAGGCCGGAGACGCCCGCAAACAGCGACCTCAGCATGGGTCTTTCCTCCCTTCTCCGGCGGCCTCCCATGCGGGTCCGGCCCCGGATGTAATGTCCTCTTTGCTCACCAGAGCAGCACTGTCGATGTTGGTGAAGATGTGTTCCCGCATGCGCCCGGCGGGAACCACGGTGATGAGGGTGCGGTTGCGCACGCTCACCAGGAAGGCGGTATCCCCGCACATGACCAGGGACTCGCGCCCGCCCCGGGCGGCCAGCTTATCCACCGCCCTGCCCACCGCCTCCAGGTCGGCCGCCCCCATGCCCGCGGACTGCAGCCGCTGCCGCGCGTGCTCGGAGATGCGCAGGCCCGCCACCGTCTCCGCCAGAACATGAGCAAAGGGCGCCGGCCCCGCCCCCGTGGCGGCCTGGGGCCGCGCCTCCGGGCGCGTGAGGACCGGGGCGGTCCCGCCCGCCAGCCGTCCGGTGCGCGTGTCGACGGGAGTATACGGGCGCGTGAGGGCCGCATGGGGCCGTCCCACCTTGTCAGCCGGTCCTACCCCGCTCATCGGCCGGTCGCCTCTCCTCCGCCCAGAAGTTCCAGCAGCCACGCCAGGTGCTCTTCCATCCGCCCCAGCACCTCCAGGTTGGCACGGATGCCCTGCAGGTTCTCCGCCACTCCCTCCAGCCGCGAGAGGGCCTGCTGGCCGCTGGCCATCAGGGCCTGCTGCGCCTCCAGGCTGGCCTCGATGCGGTGAAGGGCGTCCAGGCTGCTGAACTGGGCCAGTTGGGCCATGAAGTCCCGGTCTTTCAGCGGCTCCAGGGGGTTCTGGTGCTGCAGTTCCGCCACCAGCAGGCGCAGGAATTCCTGGCCCCCCAGCTTTTGGGTCACCGCCCCGCCCAACTGCACCGCTTCCCGGGCGTCGCTCACTCCGTTGACGTACACGCTACCACCACCCTTCACATGAGCAGGTCCAGTCCATGGCCACTGTCTCCCGGGAGCCTCCCCGCGCCCCCCGCTGATAGGAACACACGCGGTGGTGCCCGCAGTGGACCCGCACCCGCCCCCGGGTGTGCACGCCGCTCAGCCAGGGCAGCCACGCCCCCCACCCCGGGGCGCATCCGGCGGCCCTCCGGAGTGGGACGGTGACCGTGCCCCTGCCCTGCCAGGCTCACCTCCAACTGGCCGGCGGTGAGGCCTGCCTCCTGGAGGCGTTGCTCCAGCTCGGGCAGGTTACGCTGCAGGAGATGGGAGGCGCTGCCATCCTCCACCAGGAAGCGCGCGGCCACCGTACCGTGGTGCTCTGCCACCCGCACGGTGACGGGGCCCAGATTCCCTCCGTCCAACTGCACTTCCAGTTCCGCGGGCCGATGGGCGTGCCACGCGCCGGGCGGCAGTGGCGACCGTGCATCGTCAGGCATCCGGAGCAAGCCCGACCCGACACTCGGGGCCGTCTCCGCCGGCATGGGCGCATCGGTGGCCGAGCGGCCGGCCAGCAGGACCCCGGCACCATCGTGGTGGCCCATGTCTCCGGCGCCGACGGTGGCGTGGGCGCTACCACCCGTGTGCACAAGGCCATGCGAGCGGGCATCCGCACGGTCAGACTGACGCGCGGAGCCCCCGGGAACCGCTCCGCCCCTATCCGCCCTGCCAGGACGCCCGCGAGCCTCGCCCGCGCTGCCCGGTCTGCCGGCTCCCCCCCGGTGCGCATCTCCGCCCGCATTTTCTCCTGCTGGATCGGCTTCTTCGGGGGCGCCGCCTGCCGGGGCACTGACTGCCTCGGCGGTGGCCCGCTCACCCGTCACACCCAGGGTCGCCTGCGGTGTGACCCGACCGCCCACCGCGGGAGAAGTGTCACCGTGGTCCAACGGCTCCCCCACTCCGGCAGTTCCTGCCGGGGTATCCGGGTGCCCTGCCTGCCCGGCAGTAGCAGCCTCACCCTCGGGGTCCGCGCCCGCCACGCCGGCCCGGGAAGGGACCGTGGCGTAGCGCACGATGCGCACCGTGGCAGGGCCCGCGCCCTCGCCGGCGGGCGGACAGTGAGTGGCCTGAGGCCCCGAGTGTCCCCCGTCGCTTCCCCCCGGTACGGCGAGCGAGACGACCTCCATCCCGGCCGGCCCACCCGGGGCACCCGTGACACCGGCCGGTACAGGCGCGGGGGAAGGCACCCGGGACGCCGCGGGCGCAGTCGCAGCGGCAGGCGACCAGCAGGCGGCGGCCGAGGCAGCACCGGCGGGCGGCGCACAACCTGCGGCGGCCGCTACTGCATCAGCGACTCCCCGGGGGGACGCCTCCCTCCCCTCTGGCTCTGTCCCGCCAGGGGATGACGGGCAGGAGGCGCCGCCTGGCACTGCACGCCCTGTGGACAGCCCGGCGGCACCGGCGAGAGCCAACGCAAAGGCGGCAGCCAGCTGTCCGGCCCTGCGCGGGAGGCCGGGACGGGCGTCAAGTGCGGGTTCCGGCTCCTGCGGGACGGGTTCGCCTCCACCGCAAAGCACGGCGCCGGCAGGGCGGGGCCAGGTGTTCATAAACAGGCTCAAGATATCACCTCCTTTCTGCGGGGTTTGCCGATCGTCCGTTGAACTGGAGGGCAACTTCGTCCACGCGCTTTTGCTCCTCCCAGTTCTCCCGGTACAGGTGCAACCACCGTCTCCGCTCGCGCAGCTTCTCGACCACGCGCCGGTCGCGCGCGGCCGCCATCAGGTCTTCCCTCCGCCGGGACGCCTCCCGGGCAGCTTCCCGCGTACGTTCGGTCTGGCTGGTGAGACGACGGGCGGTAACCCGCAGGCCGGGCTCCAGCAGGAGGGCCTGGGAGACGTCACCCGTCGCCCGCGCACTGGCCAGGGCGTCCAGGGCCTCCTGGTGCTCGCGGCGGGCCCGCTCGAGGGCCCTCTCCTCCGCTCGCCAGGTCCGCAGGGCGACGGCGAACCGGCTGCGGCTTGACTTCTCCGTCGTCTGCCTGACGTGCAGCACCTTATCGAACCGGAAACGGAAGGGCCTCACGACCTATCCCTCACTCGGGTGCATCCTTCAGCATCTCGATCAACCGCGCCCGGGCTTCCAGCGGATCGGCCTTCTCTCGCGTACCCTGCCGGAGAAAACCCCGCACGGCCGCAATACGGCCGCGGGCGTAATCGATGGCCGGATTGGACCCGGGGACGTACGCGCCGATATTGATGAGGTCTTCCGCCTCGCGGTAGGTGGCCAGGACCGACTTGAGCCGCGACACCGCCCGCTGGTGCTCCTCGTCCTGGAGGTCGCTGGCCAGGCGGCTTACACTGCTCAACACATCCACCGCAGGGTAGTGCCCCTGGGCGGCCAGGTCCCTGGAGAGCACGATGTGGCCGTCCAGGATGCTGCGCACCTGGTCGGCCACCGGCTCGTTCATGTCGTCGCCTTCTACCAGCACGGTGTAGAAACCGGTGATGCTCCCGCGGGCCGAGGTACCCGACCTCTCCAGCAGCCGGGGAAGGAGCGCGAACACCGAGGGCGTGTAGCCCCGGGTGGCGGGCGGCTCCCCCACCGCCAGGCCCACCTCGCGCTGAGCCGTGGCAAAACGGGTCACCGAATCCATGAGCAGGAGCACGTCCTGCCCCTGATCCCGGAAGTATTCGGCGATGGCGGTGGCCACGAAGGCGGCGCGGATGCGCACCAGCGCCGGCTGATCGGAGGTGGCCACCACCACCACAGCCCGGCGCAGGCCTTCAGGCCCCAGGTCCTTCTCCAGGAAATCCTTCACCTCGCGTCCCCGCTCGCCCACGAGGGCGATGACGCTCACCTGGGCCCGGGTATTGCGGGCAAGCATGCCCATGAGCACGCTCTTACCCACGCCGCTGCCGGCGAAGATGCCCACTCGCTGCCCCTTACCGCAGGTAAGCACGGCATCGATCACCCGCACCCCCACCCAGAGGGGCTCGCTGATGCGCCGCCGATCCAGGGGCGCGGGCGGGCTGGCCATGACCGGGTACCTGGCTTCCCCCCGTACCGGCCCCCGGCCGTCCATGGGCCGTCCCAGGCCGTCCAGGACCCGGCCCCGCAGGTCGGGACCCACCTCCACTTCCAGGGGCAGTCCCACCGCTTCGATCTCGCAGCCGGGACCGATACCGCTCAGTTCACCCAGGGGCATGAGCAGGGTGCGCCCCTGCCGGAATCCCACCACTTCTGCCTGCACGGGGGAGTGCCCGCTGCCGGGGTAAACCAGGCACACCTCCCCCACCGGGACGCCCGGTCCGTGGCCCTCCACGGTCAGCCCCACGACCTGGTTGACGACCCCCACCCGGCGCACGGGATCGGACCGCCTCACCAGGTCGCGCAGTTCCTCCCAGGGGAGGTCAGCCCACGTCCTGGCCATGTTGGCCATGGTGCTCACCTCCTCGCCCGGTGACCTCCCGCCCTTCCTCCCCTTCGGTTGGCTCGGTTTCTCCCGACCCGGGGAGGGGGCGTTCCCTCCCGGCTTCTGGCGGCGCGGGGAGGGGGCTTTCCCTCTGTGCTTCCGCCGGCTCGGGCAGGCTACCGGTCCAGGCCAGCAGTGCCTCCCCCAGCCGCCGCAACTGCCTGTCCAGCCGGCCATCCAGGTAGCCATGACGGGTCTCCACCATCACGCCACCCCGTCCCACGGCGGCGTCCGCGGCCACCTCCAGGTTGGCGCCGCACGCCCGGGCCAACTCCGGTAACCAGGGCTGGATGACAGCAACGTCGTCAGGGTGCACGTGCAGGGTCGCCTTCTCCCCCTGCTCCAGGCGGCGCAGGAGGATGGCCGCCTGCTCCCTCACCACCTCCGGCGAGAGGCTCACTTCCCGCTCCAGGATGCGGGCGGCCAGGTCGAGGGCCATGCGCACCACGTCCTGCCGGGCCTGGCGCAGGATCATCACCCGCTCGCGGCGGGCATCCTCCAGCACGGCGAGGGCCGCGTGCATGGTCTCTTCCGCCTCCTGTCGCACCTGCGCCCGGGCTGCCTCCTGGCCGGCGGCGAATCCTGCCTCCCACCCTTCCCGCTCGCCCCGCCGGCGGGCCTCCTCATATAGGGCCAGGGCCTGCTCCCGGGCGGCCTCCAGCGCCGCGGCCACCCGGGGATCCTCGGGCTCGGTCACCGGCGATAGCGCCTCGCCGTTGGGGACCATCCCCCCATCCTGCGGCACCGGCGGCGGCGACTCCCCGGCACCGCGAGCCGACGGCACGGGCTCCTCCACCTGCGGGGAGGGCTGCTCCGGTTCCGCGGCCACCACCACGGGGCGGGAGCCCACCACCGCGGCCAGGTGCTTCTTGATGAGGGCGGCACCGAGCCTAGACAACGATCTCCTCGCCTCCTCCCCGGGCGATGACCACTTCCCCTTCCTCCTCGAGGCGGCGGATGATGTTGACCACCTTCTGCTGAGCCTCCTCCACCTCGCGCAGGCGAACCGGACCCAGGTAGTCCATGTTTTCCTTGAGGTTTTCCACCGCCCGCTTGGACAGGTTGCGGAAGATCTTTTGCTTGACCTCTTCCGAGGCCACCTTCAGGGCCATGGGCAGGTCGCGGTTGAGGTCCACCTCGCGCAGCACGCGTTGCACCGAGCGGTCGTCGAGGCCGACGATGTCCTCGAACAGGAACATGCGCTTCTTGATGTCCTCGGCTAGCTGGGGATCGTTGATGCCCAGGGTCTCCATGATGGACCTCTCCGTGGAACGGTCCACCCGGTTGAGCACCTCCACCAGAGCCTCCACCCCTCCGGCGGCGGCGAAGTCCTGGGTGGTGAGGGAGCTCAGCTTCCGCTCCAGTACCCTTTCCACTTCACGGATGATCTCGGGGGAGGTGCGATCCATGAGGGCGATGCGCCGGGCCACATCCGCCTGCAGCTCGGGCGGTAGGGCGGAGAGGATGGCCGCCGCCTGCTCCGGCTGGAGGTAGGCGAGCACGAGGGCGATGGTCTGGGGGTGCTCGTTCTGGATGAAGTTGCGCAACTGGCCGGGGTCGGTCTTGCGGGCGAAGTCAAAGGGACGCACCTGCAGGGTGGCGGTGAGCCGGTGCAGGATGTCCAGTGCCTTCTGGGTGCCCAGGGCCTTCTCCAGCAGTTCCTTGGCGTACTCGATGCCCCCGCGGGCCATGTACTCGCGGGCGTAGGACATCTGCATGAATTCCTCGAACACCCGGGCCCGCGCCTCCGGCGGCACCTTGCGCACGTTGGCGATCTCGAGGGTGAGCTGCTCGATCTCCTCTTCCCGCAGGTGCCGGAACACCTGGGCCGATATCTCCGGCCCCAGGGAGATGAGCAGCATGGCCGCCTTCTGCCTGCCCCCCGGCTGCCTCAGCATGCCCTCATTCCTCCGCCATCCACGCCCTCACCAGCTGGGCCACCGTTTCCGGTGACTTGCGCGCCAGCTTTTCCACCTCGATGCGCAACCTGGCCTCGTCCGCCACCATCACCGGCTCCTCCGGTGCCGGTTCGGTTGCCGGCGCCGCCGCCACCGCCGGGCGAGGTGCGGACACCGCCGGCTCCGGTATCTCCCGCCGCCGCCGCCTTCTCCTCAGCATCAGCCACGCCAACACCAGGACCACCACCCCTCCTCCTGCCGCCGCCAGGTAGCGCCAGTCGGGCAGGGCGGGGCGGGCGGGAGGCGCGGCCGGCTGCTCACCCACATCCTCCCAGCGGGTGGCAAAGGGAATGCCCAGCACGGTGATCTGGTCCTGGCGGTTCGGGTCGGAACCAATGGCGGCCGCCACCAGCCGGGTGATGGCCTCCTGCTGGGCTGCCTCCAGTTCCCGGTTGACCACTACCGCCACCGACAGCCGCCGGACGCTCCCCGGCATGACCACCATTTGCTCCCTTACCTGCCCCACCTCCAGGTTGCGGGTGACCTCCCGGCGCTGGTAGGAGGCGGGGCCGCTGGCTCCGCCCGCCTGGTAGCCAGGGATGCTGCCTTCGGTGGGGGGCATGCTACCCGCCGGGCCCGAGAAGGTCTCCTCCAGTTCCTGGATGCTCCGCACCACCCCGTCGGCCGACCCCGGCTCGAACAGTTGCCTCTCCACGGTGCGGCTGTCGAAGTTCAACTCCGCCGTCACCCGGGTCACCACGTTCCCCAGCCCCAGCACCTGTTCGAGGAGGGACTGCAGGCGGCGCTCCAGATCGGCCTGGAACTGCTGCTGCACCCCCAGCAGGCGGTCGGCCGTCCCCGAGGGAGACGGGTCCTCCGCCAGCCGGGCGGAGAGCACCCGCCCGAACTGGTCCACCACGGAAACCCCCTCCGGTCGCAGACCCTCCACGCTGTGGGTCACCAGGTGGACGATGCCGCTCACCTGCTCGTCCCCGAGTTCGGCCCCGGGCCGCAGCTTCAGCAAGACGGCCGCCGTGACGGGACGCTCCTGAGCCGCGAACAGTTGGGGCTCGGGCACCACGATATGTACCCGGGCCTGCTCGACCCCCTCCACCTGGGTGATGGTACGGGCCAGCTCACCCTGCAGCGCCCGCAGGTAGGCCAGGCGCCGGTCCGCCTCGGTGGCCCCCAGGGGAGGTTTATCCAGGATCTCGAACCCCACCGTACCCTGGCGGGGCAGTCCCTCGGCGGCCAGCTTCAGCCGGGCCTGGTAAACCTGCTCGTCCGGCACCAGCACCGTGCGCCCCTCATCCCGCAACCGGTAGGGCACACCGTCCTCCCCCAGCTTCTCGGTAATGCGCGCGGCGTCGCCCAGGTCGAGCCCGGTGTACAGGGGGACGAAGCGCGGCTGGTTGAGCACGGCCATCAACCCGCATGTCAGGGCCACCGCCACCAGCCCCAGGCCCAGAAGAAGGCGGGCGCTGCGGGACAACCCGCGCCACCAGGCCGTCACCCGGTTGGCTACATCCTTCCACCCGGCCACTTCGCCCTCTCCCCCCACCGGCTCACACCGGCATCCTCATGATCTCCTGGTATGCCTCCACCACCCGGTTACGCAGTTGTACGGCGAGGTCGAAGGCCAGCTGGGCCTTCTCGGTGGCGATTATCACCTCGTGCAGCTCCACTGGTTCCCCCCGGGCCAGCCGGGCGGTGAGGAGATCGGCCCGCTCCTCGGCCGCTGCAAGTCCCTGCAGGGCCTGGCCCAGCAACTTTCCGAAGGATACCGGAAGCGGTTTCCCCGCCCCCTGCTCCTCGCCGGGAAGAACCTCTCCTGCCGTTTCCCGACCGGCGGCCAGCCGCCCTATGGCGGCCGCTCCAGCCTCCACGCGATCGGTGGCGGAATAACCCCATCCCACCGGCAGCAGACCACCCACGGATGTCACGTCCTCACCTCCCCACGTGCGCTCGACAGCCCGGTGGCTCGCCCTTTGGGCTCGCGCCGTTACCGCCCGTTACCGGCGGCCCAGGTCCAGGGTCCGCTGCACCATGGACTTGGTGGTCTCCAGGGCGGCCAGGCTGGCCTCGTAGGCCCGGCTGGCGGCGATGAGTTCCACCATTTCCAGGGCCGGGTTGACACTGGGCATGAGGACGTAGCCGGAGGCATCGGCGTCGGGATGGCCGGGGCGATACTCCTTGCGCAGGGGGGTGCCATCCTCGCTGATGGAGAGCACCCGGGTTCCCCCTCCCCCTCCCGCCGCCTGCGCCCGCGCCGGCATACCGGCGGCCAGGGCCAGCGATCGCCCCCAACTCTCGCCCCGGGGCGGCTGCGGGGCCCGCTCGCCCAGTCTCACCACCCGGCGCCGGTACGGCCCCCCTTCGGGGGTACGCGTGGACTCCGCATTGGCGAGGTTCGCCGCCGTCACCTCCATGCGGAGGCGCTGGGCGGTCAGCGCCGACGCACTGGTGTCCATGGCCCGGAATAGTTCCACGGCTACTTCCTCCCTTCGATCACCGTGCGCCACATGGCGAACCTGGCCCCCAACTGCCGGAGCAGCGCCTGGTACCACAGGCCGTTCTCCGCCAGGGAGGCCAGTTCGAACTCGATGTCCACGTTATTGCCGTCCGGCCTGCCCGCGGTCGTGTCCCGCACCACCTGCGGGGAATTGCCCGGCACCGCACCCGGCAGGTGGCCTGAGTGGGTGCGGGTTACCGCCAGCCTCTCCTGGGCCCGCCGCAATTCGCCCCAAAAACGAACATCCTGGCGCTTGTACCCGGGCGTGTCCGCATTGGCCACGTTATCGGTCAGGGCCTGGTGGCGGCGCACCGCCACACCGAGCGCCTGCTCAATCCCCCGTACCTGCCAGGAAGAGAATGGATCACCCATTTTGCCCGCCCCCGCATGAACCAAAAATGCTTCCGCCGGTGCGGAAGCAGCCCACAAAGTTCAAGGGCTCCTTCGGCAGCCCGGCCGTCATAGCTTCCCAGAGCCTTAGACCCGTGGCTTTGCGCCCCCGCCTTTCGGCGGGTTTGCCTTTGTCGGGTTAGCCCCTTTTCTGTTTTCTTGTCGGCACTATTCTACATCGTTGTCCAAATTCCTCCTGCACTCCCACCCCCGAACCAAATTTTTTCGAGCAAACAGCGGGCACGAAATAGGGGGCGGTGCGATGTCCGCCCCCATCATGCAACTGCCGCGCCGGTCAGGCCCGCTGGGCCTTGATCCGCTCCAGCTCCTCCAGCAGGCGATCGTTGAGTACCCGGATGTAGGTGCCCTTCATGCCCAGGGAGCGCGACTCGATCACGCCGGCGCTCTCGAACTTGCGCAGGGCGTTCACGATCACGGAGCGCGTGATGCCCACCCGGTCGGCGATCTTGGAGGCCACCAGGAAGCCCTCACGTCCCTTGAGCTCGTCGAAGATGTGGCGGATGGCCTCCAGCTCAGAGAAGGACAGGGTGCCCACGGCCACCTGCACGGCCGCCTTCTTGCGCGCCTCCTCCTCCAGGGCCTCCGACTTGGCGCGCAGCATCTCCATGGCCACCACGGTGGCGGCGTACTCCGCCAGCACCAGGTCTTCGTCGGTGAACTCTTCGCCGTAGCGGGCCAGCAACATGGTGCCCAGCCGCTCGCCGCCCCCGTTGATGGGTACGATGGTGGTGACCTTTTCTTCGTAGATGCAGCCCTTCTCGCGGTTGAACACGCACCGCCGCTGCCCCTGCCGGATGTTGGGCGAGGTCTCTTCGATCTTCAAGATCTTCTCGTTGTAATCCTCCGGAAAGCGCTCCCGGTCCAGGACCTCATCCCGCAGGATTTCGCACTCGAAATCATGCATGAGGCCATGCCCCAGGATCTGACCCTGGCGGTTCACCACGTACACGTTGCACGAGATGAGGTCCGACAGGGCTTCGGCCATGTCCCGGAGGTCCACGGGACGCCCCGCCGCTTTCTGGAGCATCCGGTTGACCTCCCGGGTCTTGGCCAGCAAACTGCTCATCCGTCCCTCTCCCCTTTCCCCCGACTCTCTTTACAGGATATACCGGCTCAAAACGGTGTCCTTGACCAGGTCGGCCAGCTTCTCGCGCACGTACTTGCGGTCGATGACCACCCGTTGGGGACCCGTTTCGCCCGCCTCGAAAGAAAGTTCTTCCAGCAACTTCTCCATTACCGTGTGCAGGCGCCTGGCCCCGATGTTCTCGGTCTGTCCGTTCACCTGCCAGGCCAGGTCCGCTATCTCGTCAAGGGCCTCATCCAGGAACTCCACTTCCACTCCCTCGGTGGCCAGCAGGGCCTGATACTGCTTGACCAGGGCATTTTGGGGCTCTACCAGGATGCGCTTGAAGTCTTCCTTAGTGAGAGCCTTGAGTTCCACCCGGATGGGGAAGCGGCCCTGCAGCTCGGGGATGAGGTCCGAGGGCTTGGAGACGTGGAAGGCGCCGGCGGCAATGAACAGGATGTAGTCGGTCTTGACGGGACCGTACTTGGTGGTCACCGTGCACCCTTCCACGATGGGCAGGATGTCCCGCTGGACCCCCTCACGGGAGACGTCCGGACCCACGCCCGCCTCCCGCCCGGCGATCTTATCGAGTTCGTCCAGGAAAATGATCCCGTACTGTTCGGCACGGAAGATGGCCTCGGATATGGCCGCATCCATGTCGATAAGCTTCTGGGCTTCCTCCTGAGCCAGGATGCGGCGGGCCTGGGCCACCGTGACCTTACGCTTGCGCCTGCGCTTGGGCAACAGCCCCCCGAGCAGGTCCTGGAAGTTGATGCTCAACTCTTCCACGCCCGCGGGGGAGAAGATGTCCACCATGGGGGCGGAGGTGTCCTCCACCTCGATCTCTACCAGCTCACCCTCCAGTTCGCCCGCGGCCAGCCGCTTCTCGATGATGCGCCGCTCGGCCCGGGCCTGCCGCAGGCGCTCCTCGAAGTCACCCGGCTCCACTCGCTCGTGGGTAAGCTGCCCGAAGAGGGCTTCCAGGGGATTGCGGGCCACGGGTTCCCGGTGGGGAAGCGGCGCCAGGATATCCAGCAGCCGCTCCTCGGCCAGTTGCTCGGCCCTGTCCTTCACTTCCTCCATGCGCTCCTGCTTCACCATGCGGATGGACGCCTCCACCAGGTCACGCACCATGGCGTCCACGTCCCTGCCCACGTAGCCCACCTCGGTGAACTTGGTGGCCTCCACCTTCACGAAGGGCGCGTTGACCAGGCGGGCCAGGCGGCGGGCGATCTCGGTCTTGCCCACCCCGGTGGGCCCGATCATGAGGATGTTCTTGGGAGCCACTTCCTCCTGCAGGTCCGGAGGCAGCCGGCGGCGCCGCATGCGGTTCCGCAGGGCCACCGCCACCGCCCGCTTCGCCTCGTCCTGGCCGATGATGTACTTGTCCAGTTCCGCCACTATCTGACGGGGGGTCAGGTCATCCACCGGTTTTCCCCCCGCAGCCGGCAGCTTTTCCATCAGATGTCCCTCCCGACCCGCACCTTACCGTGTCCTCCCCGCAGTTCAGATGGTCTCCACCACGATCTGCTCGTTGGTATATACGTCTATGGAGGCCGCGATGCGCATGGCCTCCCGCGCTATGTCCGCCGCCCCCAGTTCGCTGAAGCGCACCAGGGCCCGCGCCGCCGCCAGGGCGTAAGGACCACCCGAACCGATGGCGGCCAGCCCGTCATCCGGCTGCACCACCTCGCCCGACCCGGAAAGCAGGAAGAGGTGCTCGGAGTCCATGACCAGCAGGAGTGCCTCCAGCCGGCGCAGGATGCGGTCCGTTCGCCATTCCCGGGCCAGAGCGACCGCGGCCCGGGCCAGGTTCCCGTGGGCCTCCTGCAGCTTGCCCTCGAACTTCTCGAATAGGGTAAAGGCATCGGCCACCCCGCCCGCGAAACCGGCCAGCACCCTGCCCTCGTAGAGGCGGCGGATCTTCTGGGCCCCGTGCTTCACCACGGTGGGGGTGGCCCCGGGCAGGGTCACCTGACCGTCCCCTGCCATGGCGCCCTGTCCGCGGTGCCGCACGGCCAGAATGGTGGTGCCGATCATGGGAGAGCTCACCTTCTCACTCCTCCCCCGCCCGGCTGCGGACCTCGCCCGCGCGCGGGTGGGCCCGCTCGTATACCTCCCGCAGGCGGGACGAATCCACGTGGGTGTAAATCTGGGTGGTCTTGACGCTGGCATGGCCCAGCATCTCCTGCACCGAACGGAGGTCCGCACCCCGCTGCAGCAGGTGGGTGGCGAAGCTGTGGCGCAGCGTGTGGGGCGAGGCGTGCGGAAAAGCGCAGGCGGACATCTCGGAGGAACCGCCCTCGCCGCCGCCCATCCGCAGCACGTACCCTTCCAGGATACGCCTCACGCTGCGGTCCGACAAGCGCCCGCCCCGGCCGTTCAGGAAGAGGGCGGCGGTGGACCGGCCCCGGGCCAGCAGGGGTCGACCGCGGGCCAGGTAGTCGCCCAGCGCCCGGATGGCAAAGGAGCCCAGCGGGACGAAGCGCTGCTTCTTCCCCTTCCCCCGGCGCACCAGGACGAAACCGTCCGAGTAATCCACGTCCCCCACGTCCAGGGCCACCAGTTCCGACACCCGCAGGCCGCACGCATACAGGACCTCCAGCAGAGCCCGGTCGCGCAGGCCCAGGGGGGTGGTGGGATCGGGCAGGGCCAGGAGCCGTGCTACCTCCGCTTCGCCCAGGTAGGAGGGAAGCCGCCGCTCCCGCCGGGGCGAGAGCAGGTCCCGCACCGGGTTCTGCGGCACCACCCCCCGCCAGCCCAGGAAGCGGAAGAACGACCGCACGGCCGACAGCTTGCGCAGTACCGTGGCGCGGCTGTAGCCGGCCCGTGTCATCCAGCCCAGAAAGGCGCGTACCAGGTTCCTGTCCACCCGCTCCAACCGGGTGACCCCCCGCCCGCGGGCGAAGGCCGCGAACTGGGTCAGGTCCTGGGCATAGGCCGTCACCGTGTGACGGGAACCTCCCCGCGCAGAAAGGCAGTAGGCCAGGAACTCATCCTGCCAACGGTCCCAATCGGTCGCCGGCACAGCAAACCCCCTTAATCATGAACACGCACAATACTACCATAACTTCTGAATTGATTCCAGTAGTGCGCAACGTTCCAACGCTTAACCGTCGAGGGAGCCGTGTGCCACCGGCACGGGGGTGGCCTCAAGGCACGGGGGTGGCCTCAAGGCGCCGGCGCCCGGGTTGGTGTTCACGCCCCGGAGGTTTCTCTTGCTTGTTGGAGGGGGCTATCCGGGTTTGCTGTCAGGGCCCGGCTCGGGTGGGCTTTCGGGGGTGGAAGGCGCACGCGGGGGCGTGGGGGAGGCACGGTAGCCGCAACGCGCGCCGCACTCCAGCACCCTGCCCCCCTTGCGGTTGACCTCCACCAGGAAGTGCCCGCAGCGGGGGCACTTCTCGGGGACCGGCCGGTGCCACACCGAGTAGCGGCACTCGGGGTAGCGGTCGCAACCCCAGAAGGTACGCCCCTTGCGGCTCTTCTTCTCCACCAGTTCTCCCTTACCGCACTCGGGGCACGTCACCCCCGTATGGATCACCAGAGGTTGCGTGTGGGTGCACTCCGGGTACCCGGAACAGGCCAGGAACTTGCCGAAGCGACCCCGCCTCACTACCAGGGGGCGCCCGCACAGGGGGCAGGTCTCACCCGTCTCCTCTTCCGCCAGGCGTACCCGCGGGATGTCTTTCTCCGCTTTCTGGAGGGAGGCGGAGAAAGGCCCCCAGAAATCCCGCACCACGTCCTGCCAGGAGACGGTGCCTTCCTCCACCTGATCCAGCCGCTCCTCCACCCGGGCGGTGAAGTCAACGTCTACCACGTCCGGGAAATGCTCGCGCAGCAGGTCCACCACCACCGTGCCCAGCTCGGTGGGAACCAGGCGACCCCCCTCCCGGCGCACGTACTCCCGCTCCTGGAGGATGGCCAGGATGGGAGCGTAGGTACTGGGCCGGCCGATACCCTTCTCCTCGAGGGCTTTGACCAGCGTGGCTTCCGTGTAGCGGGGCGGGGGCTGGGTGAAATGCTGGGAGGGCTCGAGGGAGACCAGGCTCACCACCTCGCCCTCGGTGAGGGGAGGCAGTTCGCCCTCCTCTTCTTCGGTGGGGGCGTCCTCGTCGCGCCCCTCGCTGTACAGCACCAGGAACCCGGGGAAGCGGAGGGTGGATCCAGAGGCCCGGAACTGGTGGGCTCCCGCCTCGATCTCCGCCACCACCTGGTCGTAGACGGCGTCGGTCATCACCGAGGCGAGGAACCTTTCCCATATCAACCGGTACAGGCGGTACTGCTCGGGTGTCAGGTAGGGCCGCACGGAGTCGGGGTCGCGTTCCACCGAGGTGGGCCGGATGGCCTCGTGGGCCCCCTGCTCCCCCGGCTTGCGCGCACCCGCCCGCGGCCGGCCGGCGGCGTACTCCTGGCCGTAGCGGTTCCTGATCAGGGCCGTGGCCGCAGCCACCGCCTCCTGGGACACCCGGGTGGAATCGGTACGCATGTACGTGATAAGGCCCGTGCGGCCGGCCGGGCCGAGGTCGAGCCCCTCATACAGTTGCTGGGCCACCGCCATGGTGCGGCGTACGGCAAAACCCAGCTTGCGGTACGCTTCCTGCTGCAGCGTGCTGGTGGTGAAAGGGGCGGCGGGGCTCCGCCGCCGCTGCCGCCGCGTGACCTTCGCCACCCGGAAGACCTCTTTCTCCGCGGCTCCCATAACCGCCCGCGTATCGGCCTCCGAGCGCAATTCCACCTTCTCGCCCGCGGTACCCCAGAAGCGGGCCCGGAAGGGGCGCCCGGCCGCCGTCTTCAGGTGGGCGGTGAGCGTCCAGTACTCCTGGGGCTGGAAGGCGGCGATCTCCCGCTCCCGGTCCACGAGCAGGCGCAGGGCCACCGACTGCACCCGGCCGGCGGAAAGCCCCGACCTCACCTTCTCCCAGAGCAGCGGGCTCAGTTTGTACCCCACCAGCCGATCCAGGATGCGGCGGGCCTGCTGGGATTCCACCCGCTTCATGTCCAGGGGGCGCGGGTGCTTGACCGCTTCCCGCACCACCTGGCGGGTGATTTCCGGGAATTCCACCCGCAGGGCGTCCCCGTCCCCCAGGGAGAGCAGTTGGGCCAGGTGCCAGGAAATGGCCTCGCCCTCGCGGTCGGGGTCGGTGGCCAGCACCACCCGTGGCGCGCGCGCCGCCTCCCGGCGCAGGGCCTCAACCACCTCGCCCTTGCCCCGGATGGTTATGTATCGCGGCGTAAAGCCGTTCTCGACGTCCACCCCCAGCCGGCTGCGGGGAAGGTCCCGGACGTGTCCCATGGAGGCCATCACCCGGTACTCCCTGCCCAGCATCTTCTCGATGGTGCGCGCCTTGGCCGGGGATTCGACGATTATGAGGGGCCGGGCTTTGCTCGTGCCCCCCTGTTCCGCCGTCCTGCCCAGTGCCATCCCTCCTCGCCGCCATTATACACTAGCCGCCTCCGACCCCCACCTCAACCGCACGCCACGGAGCGGCTACCCGTACGCACCAAGCAGCCTGAGCTGCGCAGCCCTCTCCCGCTCACGGGGCTCCCGCCGCTCCACACGGCGACCCCTCACCGGGTGCGCACGTAAACCTGCCCGGGCAGGCGGCGCACCAGGCCCTTGAGTTCCAGCGCCAGGAGGGTGGCCGCCAGGTCGCCGCCGGCCAGGTTGCTGCGGGCGTGCAGCAGGTCGTAGCTGGAACCCCCCTCGAGCAGGTCCCACACCAGTTGTTCCCGGGGTTCCAGGTCGGGGAGGGCGGGGCGGGGGAAAACGCTGGAACCCAGGGCGGTCATGACGTCTTCCACCCCCTCCACCAGGTGGGCGCCGTCCCGGATGAGGCGGTTGCAGCCGGCACTCTCCCTGCGGTTTACGGGACCGGGGACGGCCATCACCGGGCGACCCAGTTCCAGGGCGTGGGCGGCCGTGTTGAGGGCCCCGCTGCGCAGCGGTGCTTCCACCACCACCACGCCCAGGGACAGCCCGGCGATGATGCGGTTGCGATCTGGGAAGTGGTAGGGGAGGGCGTCCGTGCCGGGGGGGTACTCGCTCAGCACCGCCCCGCGCGCCGCGATGTGGGCGCAAAGCGGCCGGTTCTCCCCGGGGTAGATGCGGTCAAGGGCCGAACCCACCACCGCGATAGTGCGCCCGCCCCCCGCCAGGGCCTCCCGGTGGGCACAGGTATCGATGCCCCGGGCCAGTCCCGAGACTACAGTCAGTCCCGCCGAGGCCAGGTTGCGTGCCAGCCGGCCCGCCACCTCCAGGCCGTAAGCGGTGGCGCGTCGCGTGCCCACCACCGCCACCGCCCTTTCGTCTTGGGGCCGCACCTCGCCCCAGCAGTAAAGGACCACGGGGGCATCGGGCAACTGCCGCAGCCAGGCCGGGTACTCGGGATCCCAGAGGGAAAAGACCCGGTGGCCCAGCCGCCACGACCTTTCCACCTCGGGCGCCGGCCCCGCCAGCCGCGCGGGGCGGGCGGACAGCGCGGCCACCTGCTGCTCGGATGCTCCCGCCTCCCGCAGGCGCGCGGGCGCGGCCTCCCAGATGGCACGGGCCGACCCCAGGGCGCTGCGCAGGGCGATGATTTGCCCGCGCCTCACCCCCGGCAGACGGAGCAAGCTCACCAGGTAGTGGATGTCCTCCGCGGCGCCTCCCCCTCCCCAATTGTCACACGGGCCCGTGCTCAGCGCAGGCGCTCACCGATGAGGGACCAGATCCCGGGTACCTCCGTACCCAGCCTCCACACCGTGATACCCCCCAGCCCAAGCTCCTGGACCACTTGCAGCTTGGCGGCCAGAGAGTACTCGTTCTCGTAGTATACGATGCGCCGGGAACCGTCGCGCATGTATTCGTAGTAGGGCGCCTGTGCCCAGTCATCCCACCGGTGGGGTATCCCGCTCTGAAATGCCACCGCCTGGGCCCGCGAGGCCGTCACCGCCACGCCGCGGTTGGTACCGACCACCCATTCGTATCCGTAGGCAGCCACTCCCAGCCAGACCCGCCCCGGACCGGCCACGCGGGCGGCGTAGGTTGCCACCTGCCGCACCCACTCCAGCGGAGCGACCGCACCCGGGGTGCTCCCCGCCCAGTGGTAGTCGTAGGCCATGGGGGCTATGAAGTCCACCACCTGCGCAAGTTGCGGGTAGTCGTAGGCACCGTTCCACTCGGGCGCCTGATCACCCGTCTTGGCGGGAAGGGCCAGGGCCACATTCTTGCCCGCGCTATGTAAGGCGCGCGCTACTTCCCCCACGAAGGCGGTGAGGGCAGCGCGGTCGGCGGGCACCACGTTCTCCAGGTCCAGGATCACCCCGTGGTAGCCGTGCCGGAGGCAGGCGTCCTTCACGGAAAGGGCGGCCCGACGCCTGGCCGTGGCGGAGGAAACCAGCTCGTGGGCGAGGCGCGCGTCGAACCCGTAGGGTCCCTCGTTGGTGACCACCATCCAGGCGCGGGCGCCCGTTTGCCGGCAGAAGGCCAGCACGTCCGCACTGGGCTGCCCGGAGAGGTAACCGTAAGGACTCAGGCGGAAGGCAAAATCCGCCACCGCGTTAAGGTGCTTACCATACGACCACAGGGATTCCGCCGCCCCCGGCCCGTAGAAGTACCCCAGCACCACCGGGCCCGCTGCGGGAGCCTCCCGCAGGGCGGCCATGGTGAGGGGGCCGGCGATGCCGTCCACCGCCAGGCCGCGGGCTGACTGGAACGCCCGCACCGCCGCCAGGGTACGCGGCCCGAATACACCATCCGCCGGCCCGGGGTCGAAACCGGCCTCCCGGAGTCGCTGCTGCAGGTCAAGCACATCGGGGCCGGCAGCACCCAGGGCCAGCAGGCGGGCTGCCAGCACCGGCCCGGGGACCACCACCGCCGCGCCCAGCAGCACCAGCGCGGCCACCGCCACCATCACTCGCACCGCGCGCCCGTATCGG
>JACIYH010000043.1 GCA_014360055.1 Bacillota bacterium
GGTGTGGCAGGAGCTTGCAGGTAGCCGCTTCCGACCGCCTCCCTGGAGGAACGGCTCAACCTTGCCAGTCCCTGGGGTGCCCACGTGAGGTTGTGCTGAGGGGGAAGCGGTTGAATGCGGGAGGGAGCCCCTCCCTCGGCGCCAGGAACTGGCGCGTGCGGCCCCGTTCACCAGGCACTCGCCCAGCCTCCACCGTTCGCCCCAGTCCCCGTTTCCGTCGTTGTTCTAACCGCCTGGTGGCAGCCCATCTGCCCCACACGGAGCTCGCCCTTGGGTACGACCTACCAGGTAGCCAGTCTCCTTGCGCAGCCCAACGAACCCACCCCGCCACAACCCCTGTTGGCGCGCTTCCGCCATTCCGCAGGGCCAGACAACGAACTGCCGTGACGCACCGCCTGCGACATATGCGACATAAGCGACAAGACTCGCCGGAGGAGTACCGCTTGTGCCAAGTGCCTCCCGCAGTACTGCCATGCCGGGCGGGGCAACCCCCGAACCCCCCCGCACCCTACGCCGGCTCAGGCACCGATACGTAATCCGCCTCTGCTATCGGCTCAGGGACCGGGAGCCCGTCCTCCGCAAGGCCCCGCAGGTGCATCGCAATCGCCTCGGCCATGTTCCGCCTGACCTCCTCCCGGGTCCGCCCGGTCGCCGCGCAGCCCGGCAGGTCCGGGGAATAGGCAGAATAATTCCCGTCCGCCCTCTCAATCACCACCAGGTAGCGCACCACCCCGCACCCCCTTGAGCCCAGCCTGCTTCAGGATACTGTTCAAAGTCCCCGGGGCAAGGTCATCGTTCGGGTGCCCCGCTATCGTGACCCGTCCCGGCTTCGCATGGTGCTTGAACTGCCTGTGGCTCCCCCTTACCGCCACCAGGTACCACCCGTCTTCTTCGATGAGCCGAATCACCTCGCGGACCTTCATCGGCTACCCCCGAGCGCCTCCCTCGCCAGCAACCCGCTCATACTCATTTTACCCGATGCATACGCGTTCCGTCTGCCCCGCCTCCCGCCGACGCGCAGCCCAACTCCCGATAACCGACGACCGATCAACCGTAAGTAGGAGCCTGAACAGCCCGAGTGAGGACCGCCACGGCCGCATCGTCACCCGCGACGGCCGCCCCCACCGTGTCCTGGGCCTCTACTTCACCGCCGGCCCCGGCGGCGCCCTCGTCCAGCACTCCCTGCCCCTGGAGGTCGACCCCGAAGAGATCCCCCGCTGGTACCTGGTGCGTACCAGACCGGGCAGGGAGGCCGTGGTGGAGAGGGTGCTGCAGGATGCCGGCATCAGGGTCCTCCTGCCGCGCCTGTACTTCCAGGCGCCCCGGAAGAAGCAGCGCCGGCGGGGCAGGCCCAAAGACACCGTACCCCCCGGCGACAGGGTCGAGCCCCTCTTCCCCGGCTACCTCTTTGCCCAACTCGCCCCCTACGGCCCCGCGTCCTGGAACAGGTTGCGGCGGGCACAAGGGGTCGAAGAGGTGGTGGGGACGGGACCATAGCCCCTGCCCGTGCCCGAGGACGTCGTGGACACCATAATGGAGTGGTCGGCGGGGTCCGGGGTGATCGTCTACCGCGATGGGCGGCCCGTGTTGGCGCGGGCCTGTAGCGGGTCTGGCGCGACCGGCAGGACGCGGGAGGTGGAACGGCTGCTGCTCCAGTAATCTCCCCGCGGGCGAGGAGAGGGTGCACGTGCTCATGAGCATCGTCGCGGAGGTGTAGGCCGACAGCCCCGACCCAGACCACCACAGACCACCACAGACCACCAGGTGGCAGGGGGACGGGGCGCCAGTCGGGTGGAAGCCAAGAAGAAAGGGGCGCTCTGTCGGGCGCCCCTTTTGATTCTGCTCGCTCCTCCTGCCTCGCTGAACCTGGGACTTTTCATCCCCGGTCAACGCGCCAACACTGCCCGGCCAAAATCAGAGGGGGCACCCTGCAGGATGCCCCCCCTTGTGGCGGACAGCTACGTTGACTTACTGCGGATAGCCACTCGCGGTGTAGAACGTCTTCGTGGCTAGAACCGCGCCGTCGCTGTCGCGCCTCACTTCAGCCTTGTACTGCTTGCCACCAGAGAGCTCCATGTCCGACGCAGTGAACGCCGCCCCATCCTGCAAAGCACCACTCACGTGCACGAGTGTGGTGCCCTCGAGCACGAACAGCCTATACGTCTGGTTCTGCTCGGGGTTCGTGATGCCGACGACAAGCTTATCGGTGTTATCGTCGAACACGCTCGGCGCGCTGATCGTGACGCTCAGTTGGCCGGGTGCAGGCGCTCCCTCAGTTACAACCTCCCGCACCAGCGCGACGACCTTGTTGTCCTTGAGGACATACTTCACGCTGTCGTCCACTTCAAGGTCGCCCACGCCGATGGCCACGTCGATGGCGTCGTCTTCGACCTGGTACATCACAGCGCCGTCAGCAACCCGGTACCAACTCGTCGGCGGCTGGCCCTCCACCTGGAACTTCAGGTAGTTGCCAGATATCGCGTACACTGCGCTGGTAACCGTAGCCGTATTCGGCCTGGTCGCACTGTTGATCTTCCCGGCAGCGTCGAGGCCGAACGTCACCGCGTAGCCCTCTGCAAGGTTACCCCTCGCCGTATCATTGGCGATGAGGTATTCCTTCTCACCCTCGCCGAACACGTCGATCTTTGCCTTCCAGCCGGCAGCGGTGCGCCACGGAGCATCGAGGACCACGCCGTACAGGGCCTCGGTAACGACACTGCTGTAGCCATCCACGAACCAGACCGCCACCGCATCGAGGTTGTCGGTCTCCCTGACAACCACAAGAGTAGCAGGGCTCAGATTCTTGTCCTCGATGTCAGACCAGGCGATGACCTTTACGTCCTTGTCGTCTTCAGTGATCTGGTTGAACAGCAAGGTGCTCGAGGAGACGTAGGCAACGTCCGTGCCCGTGCTGATCGAATCGTCGTCCTTGTCAGCCTCAGGCCCGTCCCACAGGTCGACGTCGTAGTCCGTGACCCAGCCCGGTCCGCCTTCGCTGCCGGCAGGCTCCAACGACGCCGACTGCCCCTCGATCTTTACGACCGCGATCTGGTCATCCGCGATCTCGCCGTCGGCGTTCAGCTTGAAGGCTACCACGATGTTGGGATCACCGGTCCAGCCGTAGACCGCATCGACAACTGTGGCGAGTTGCGTGAAGTCACCCTTGTCCTCGAACGCGTACGTCGCGGTGCCAGACTTGGTCAGGACCTTAATGCGAGCCGGATAGTCGAAGGTCGCCGCAGTGCCGCTCAGCGCCACACCAAACTGTATGCCGGAGACTGCAGTGACCTCCCCGCGGACATGCCGCACACGCCCGTCAAGGTCGAGGATCAGCACCACGTCCTCGCCCAGCAGGTTCGCCAGCGCATCGGCTGGGTTCGTGAAGGCGCTGACCGTCTCATCGTTGTCCTCGGAATACGTCGCTGACACGCCCGACAGCTTAGGCAGCCCGTACCCGGTCCCGTCAACGGTGACCTTGCTCGAGCTGGCAGCCGTCAGTTCGCCCTCCTTCTTCTGCCCGCCAACGATCAGGTACAGGTTGTCGTCAGCCCAACCGTAGATCAGCGAGTCGGCCGTGATGTCCTCGACCTTCAGGCTGGCAAGCTGCGGGCTGAACGCGTACACGCCGTCGTAGTTGGCGTACTTCAACTCCTTTGTGCTGCTGTTGACGCGGTACTTCACCTTCGCCGAGGTGGCCTCGGTAACTAGGCCCGCCTTCACCGTGCTGAAGTCGAACAGTACCGCGAAGACGACCTTGCCCTTGTCGTCCAGCACGAAGCGCCCGTACTGACCGACAGCCACCGTGCCGGAATCGTCGAAGTTCACCAGCTTAGCGGCGTCAGTACCCCACGAATACTCCTTGTCCTTCACAAGGAGCTTCACCTTGCCGGTGGGCAGAGACGCCACGCTGTCGTACAGCACCTTGTCCGCGGCTGTGGCGACCTCGTAGTGGCTGACGTTGCCGTCGTCATCGGCCCACATCTTCACCTCGAGGCCAAGCAGGGCCACGACATCGGTGCCCTCAGGCAGGATGTAGGTCTCGCCGTCGCTGCCCTTGACCTCGTTCTCCGCAAGGTCAGCGTCCGTCAGGTAGATATCAACAATGCGAGGCGTGACCTTGTGGTACCCGAGATCCTTCAGCAGCGTCTCGCCTTCCTTGACCTCGTAAGTGACCTCGTCGCCGTAGCCCTTCTGCACCAACTTATCCACCGTGAGAGCATTGTCCACCAGGCGGGCCACGTCACCCCGGTTGGCCGGGAGGGCAGCGGCACCCGTCGCCAGAGGCACGCCGCTCGTCAGCCCCAGCTCCATCGCCTTGGCTACCCAGGTCACCGGCCACACGACGGTGCGGAACACCTCGGGCCTGTACCCAAGGGCGCACAGGATCATCTTGAGGGCCTCGGCGTAGGTCACCTGGGCATCGGGCTTGAAGGTGCCGTCGGGGTAACCGTTGACGATGCCCTGGCTGGCCGCAACGTTGATGTACCCTGTCGCCCAGTAGCCAACCGGGACATCGGCGAACACGGTCGGGGTGGTCGCCATCATCTCGGCGGCGGTCTCCAGCCCGAGGGCGCACACCATCACCTTGGCGAACTCCGCCCGCGTGATGGGAGCGTCAGGCTTGAAGGTACCGTCGGGGTAGCCCTTCACCAGCCCCAGGGATGCAATGCGCTCGATGGCTGCCTCCTGCTTGTGCCCGGCAGTGTCCGGGAACTTGGCCGCAGACGCGAGGCCCATGCAACTCATGACCATGGCCACGGCCAGGACGACTACCGCGAGCTTTCTAACCATATCGCTTCTCCGTTCCTCCTTTCAGTCCATCAAGATGCCTCTTGCGAGAGAGCAGATTTTCCCTAGCACATCCCACCCCCTGCTTCTACAACACCTGCTCCGGGCGAGGCCATCCCTCCCCCGGAAAATGTGCTGGAGGAAGCTATTCGCTGTCCGCCCGCAATTTTCCTTCTGGGGAGTTGCTATCTGGCAGCTTGACCTCTACCTGGAGTGATCGCCGTTCCTTCCCTTTGTGACGCAGACCCTGGTCATTTTGTTCCCGGCAGCCTGTCCAGGGAATTGCAGGGAACGGAAAGACGTCCACCGGCACCCCCACGCCCCTGGGCAGGAGGGCCGGGATGCGGTCGAGGAAGGCTTGTCGGATCGCGAGAGGACGACGAGGAGGTCGGCGTCGCTGAACCCGGTGTGGTCTCCCCGCGCCAGAGAGCCAAAGAGCATCACGGCCAGAACGTCATCGGGCAGCTCCCGCGCCCAGCGCTCCAGTTCCCGCACGATCCTTTCCCGGTCCAGGCAACCTCGGGCAGACGTGGGTTCCCGAACGCACCGTAATCGTCACCTGCCCCCTGTCAACCGCGCGAGTGGCGGAGCCGACAGCCGGTTCTTCACCAGATCTTCACATTGTGTTCACGTTCCTGTGGTAAGAAATAGGGACGGAAGTGCACCGGGGCCGAGTATTGGGGGTGCGAGTGAGTATGGCGCGGTTCAGACGGTGGCAAACATGGGTGGTGGTACTCGTGGTGGTGAGCGCCATCCTGGGCGGGTGGCGCTGGTGGCGGGGGAGAACGGCCGCGTCCGCCCAGCAACTGCCCTATCGTATCGTAGCCGTGCGGCGAGGACCCATAGAGGTCAGCGTCCAGGGCACCGGGACGGTGCGGGCTGCCAGCCGGAAGGAACTGCGGCCGAGAGTGAATGGCCGCGTGGTGCGGGTGGCGGTCAAAGAAGGAGAAAGGGTGAGCGCGGGCCAGCTGCTGCTCGAACTGTCCAGCGAGAACCTGCAGTTGCAGCTTGACAAAGCACGCCTGAGCCTGGAGCAGGCGCGGCGGGATCTGGACGATCTCCTCCGCAAACGCGATTCCCTGGTAGTCCAGGCACCATTCCGCGGCCGCCTGGCCAGCCTCCCCGTCACGGAGGGCCAGCGGGTCGCGGAGAACAGCCTCATCGCCACCGTCGTCGATGACACGCGCATGCAGCTTGTTGCCCGGTTCACACGGGCCCAGATCGACAACATCGAGGTCGGGCACCCGGCGGAAGTGTTCCTGCCCGACTACACCTGCACCATGCCCGGCACGGTCACCGCCGTCAACCGGCTGGGGGAGCCGGCCGGTTCCGGTGCCGTGCTCTATCCGGTGACGATCGAGATCGAGAACCCGGGCGGCCTCACCCCCGGCACCATGGCTCAGGCCCAGGTGGAGACCCCGGCGGGCAAGCTTTTGGCCGTGCAGACCTCGACCCTTTCCGACCCCCGCCCCGTGGAGGTGCGCGCGGCGGCCCCGGGTAGGGTGGCCCAGGTCCGCGTCCGGGAGAACGACCGCGTGGAAGCGGGTCAGGTCCTGGCCGTGCTGGCCAGCGAGGATCTGGACGACCAGATCCAGTCCCAGACGCTGCGGGTGGAGCAGGCGCAACTGGACGTGGCTTCTCTGGAGGACCAGGTGGCTTCCACCAGGGTGGTGGCACCGATTGACGGCACCGTGGTCGACCTGCCCGTCGCCGAGGGCGATGAGGTCACCGGCAACACCTTGGTGGCCGTGGTCGCCAGCTACGGGCAGCTCGAGGTCGTGGTACCCATCGACGAACTGGACATCTCCAGCGTCTCCGTGGGCCAGCAGGCAGTCCTTACCACCGAGGCCCTTCGGGGGCAGACCTTCCGGGGAAGGGTGGCCGCGGTGGCCGAGGAGGGGCGTACGCAGGGCGGCGTGGGAGTGTTCGACGTCACCGTCGAGGTGTCCGACCCCGGCCAGCTGCGCGCCGGTATGACGGTAGAAGTGAGGATAGAGGTGGCCTCTAAGCAAGACGCGCTGCTGGTCCCCGTGGAGGCGGTGCAGCAGCGGGGCAACGAGTACTTCGTGTGGGTGCCAGGCGGTGGAGGCGGCGGCGAGCCGGGGACGTCCCCTGCAGGAGGGCGCCAGCCCGCGACATCCCCTGCGGGCGGCCGCGAGCGGGGGGCCACATCCCTTCCGGGGGACCGCACCGCCATGCCCGGGGGCACCAGGGCGGGGCTCCCCGCCGGCGCCCGTGCCGTCCCGGTCCAGGTGGGCCTGGTGAGCCCGACCGTGGCAGAGATCACGGCCGGCCTCCAGGAGGGGGACCAGGTGCTCGTGCTCTACGCAGCCTCCTCTGGCGGCCAGGGCGGCTACGGATCTCCCTGGAGGCCGACCGGCATACCCGGTGCTTTCCCCATGGCCCCCGGGCGCCAGGGCGGCGGCGCGGGGCCGCGCTGAGGAAAGGGTGGCAGGCATGATCCGGGTCGAGAACCTCAGCAAGACCTACCGCCTGGGGACGGTGAGCGTGGAAGCCCTGAGGGGCGTCAGCTTCCATATCGCCCCTGGCGAGTTCGTGGCCGTAATCGGCCCCTCCGGGTCGGGCAAGTCCACCCTGCTCCACCTGCTCGGGTGCCTGGACGTGCCCACCGGCGGCACTTACCACCTGGACGGCTCCGAGGTATCCCGGCTGCGGCCGGACGACCTGGCCCGCATCCGCAACCGCAAGGTAGGGTTCGTGTTCCAGAGCTACAACCTGCTCCCGCGGCTCACGGCGGTGGAGAACGTCGAGCTGCCGCTCCTTTACCGCGGCGTCAGGCCCGCGGCCAGGTACGCCCGCGCCTGCGAGTGCCTGGAAAGGGTGGGGCTGGGCAACCGTCTCCACCACCTGCCCAGCCAGCTGTCCGGGGGGGAGCAACAACGCGTCGCCATAGCCCGCGCTCTCGCCGGTGACCCCGCCGTCATCCTGGCCGACGAACCCACGGGCAACCTGGACAGCCGGTCGGGAGGCGAGATCATGGACCTCTTTGCGGAGCTGCACGCGGCAGGTCGCACGCTGCTGGTCGTCACCCACGACATGGCCGTCGCCCGGCGGGCGCAGAGGCTGCTCCGGATTCAGGACGGCTCACTGGTCGGAGACGAAAGGGTGGCGTAAGATGGACCTGCTCGCCTCCGTGAAGGTTGCCCTGGGGGGCATCCTGGCCAACAAGCTACGGTCGTTTCTCACCATGCTGGGCGTCACCATCGGGGTGGCGGCGGTCATCGGGCTGGTCGCCATAGGCCAGGGCACGCAGAACCGCATCCGGGCCCAGATCGAGTCCCTGGGCTCCTACCTGCTGACGGTCAACATCCGTGGCCGCGGAGCCCAGACCGCCCTCAGCTACCAGGAGGCCCGCGACCTCACCGCCGATCTGGAAGAGGCCGTCGCGACCGCCCCTGTGGTCTCGGGTTCGGTTACGGTGAAGTACGGCACCCGCGAGTACGATACCAGCCTGGTGGGCACGGATCACAATCTCGCCGAGGTCCGCAACATGGGGGTGGACCGCGGCCGCTTCCTGGCGCCCCTCGACGTGGCTTACTGGCAGAACGTGGCGGTGCTGGGTCAGACCGTGGTGAGCGAACTCTTCGGCTTCACCAACCCCGTGGGAGAAGAGGTCAAGATCAACGGCCACACTTTCCTGGTGGTGGGCGTGCTCTCCCCGCAGGGTAGCAGCATGATGGGGTCGGGGGACGACCAGGTGATCGTCCCCGCCACCACCGCCCAGCGGCTGGTGGGGAGCCGCGGTGTGCGCACCGTCTATGTCAAGGGCCGGGATCCGGCTGCCGTCGACACCCTGATGGCCGCCATCGGGGAGAGACTCACCACGCGGTTCCGTGACGCGGACGCGTTCAGGATATTCAGCCAGACCCAGATGCTGGAGACCGTCACCCAGGTGACCGGGACCATGACCATGATGCTGGCGGCCATAGCTGCCATCTCGCTGCTGGTGGGAGGCATCGGCATCATGAACATCATGCTGGTCTCGGTCACCGAGCGCACGCGCGAGATCGGCATTCGCAAGGCCCTGGGGGCGCGCAAGCGCGACATCCTGGTGCAGTTCCTGATCGAATCGGCCGTGCTGAGCGGCCTGGGCGGGATCGCTGGCATCGTGGTCGGCCTCGTCCTCGCTCGCGCGGCAGGAGGGGTTATTGGCATCAGCGCAGCCATTCCCGTGACCACGGTCCTGCTGGCGTTCCTCTTTTCCGCAGGAGTGGGCATCTTCTTCGGCATGTACCCGGCCAACCGGGCCGCCAACCTGGACCCCATACAGGCGCTACGCTTCGAATGAGCCACACCCGCCTGGCGACCAGGAGGCGGCCTCCCCGGAGATCGCATCGAGGGGACTGAAGGGAAGAATAGGGTTGGTATGGAATCAGGCACCAGTGAGGTGCGGGGCATGACCGAGGCCGAACTGCTTGAGGTTATTGCCGGCGGGGAGTCCTTTACCGTGGAGTTCAAGGGGGAAGGCCGCCAGCCCCTCAGCGATCGTGACCTGGTGGAGGCGGTGGTCTGCCTTGCCAACGGGGAAGGCGGATTACTGCTGGTAGGAGTTGAAGATGACGGTACGGTAACCGGGGCGCGCCCGCGCCACGAGGGTGGTTTCACCGATCCCCGGCGGGTACAGGCGCTCATCGCCAACCAGACCCGCCCCTCGCTCGCTACCAGGGTCTACAGCGTTGAGGTCCACGGCAAGATGGTGCTGGCGATCGACGTTCCCCGCAGTTCCGTCCCCGTGGGCACCACCGAGGGCAAGTACCTGAGGCGCGCCATCGGAGGCCGGGGCGAACCCGCCTGCGTTCCCTACCACTTTCACGAGATGCAGGCCCGGCTGGCAAATGGAGGCGCCCAGGACTACTCGGCGTTGAGGGTCCCCGGCGCCACATGGGAGGACCTGGATCCCCTGGAGTTCGAGAGGTTCCGCCGTTTCGTCCGCGAAAGCGCCGGTCTCGGCGACAGATCGCTCGTTACGATGCCCGACCTCGAGATCGCCAAGGCCCTGGGCCTGGTGGAGGCCAACCACGAGGTCCGGGCTCTGCGGGTGGGCGCTCTGCTCCTCTTCGGGAAAGAGGAGTCCATCCGGCGGTTTGTCCCCACGCACGAGGTGGCATTCCAGGTGCTCTCCGACACCCGGGTGGTAGTGAACGACTTCTTCCGGTGGCCGCTGCTGCGGGTCATGGACGAGATCATGACCCGGTTCCGCGCCCGCAACTCCCACGAGGAGATCACGTCGGGCCTGATCCGCCTGGGTATCCCCGATTACTCGGAAGAGGGATTCCGCGAAGCGCTCGCCAACGCCATCCTGCATCGAGACTACACGCGCCTGGGCGCCGTTCACGTTCAGTGGCTGACCGACCAGATCAAGATCAGCAATCCAGGCGGCTTCCCCGAGGGGATTCGCCTGGACAACCTGCTGGTGGCTCCGCCCCGCCCCCGTAACCCCCTCCTGGTGGACGCCTTCAAGCGGGCTGGTGTGGTGGAACGAACGGGTCGCGGCATCGATCTCATCTTCGAATCGCAACTCCGCTACGGCAGGCCGGCGCCTGACTACACCCTTTCCAGCGCCACCGATGTGGTCGTGATTCTGCCGGGCGGACCCGCCAATCTGCAGTTCGCGCGCTTCGTGGTCGAGCAAAGCCTGCAGGGGCGACCCCTGTCCGTCGAGGATCTCCTCATCCTCAACGAAATCGAACGCACGCGGGGCCTGGACGCAAAGCGGGCTGCGGAACTGATCCAGCGTTCCGAAACTGCCGCCCGCGCCCACTTGAACCACATGGTAGAGCGCGGCTTCCTGGAGATGCGGGGCGAGCGAAAGGTCTCCTACCACCTCAGCGCCGCCCTCTACCGCGCACTGGGTGAACCGGCGCAATACGTGAGGGCGCGGGGCTTCGAGCCCATCCAGCACGACCAGATGGTGTTACAGTACGCCCGCAAGCATGGCACCATCTCGCGGAAGGAAGTAAGTGAACTCTGTCAACTCGCCCCTCCCCAGGCCTACCGACTGCTCCAGCGTCTTGTGCACCGGGGAGAACTTCTCATGGAGGGCAAAGGCCGCACGGCCATATATCGCCCGACCGGCCGCCGCCCAGCCCGCCACCGCCCGACCACCCGGCCATAGCGCGCCTACAACTTGACTATGGCGCTGGAATCGAGGTGGCAGATCATCGCCGACCCTCAGCCACCATAGGGGCGAGAGTCCGCACCCCACGTACCGCAGGCGGGTCGACGCAACCTCGCGGCTTACCCCGTCACCGCATCCTACCCCAATGTGGCCACAATAACAAGCGCACGGTGCGGGCGGTCAGGCCTACGGCAAACGCCTGATCACCACAACCATCACACGCGTGCGATAATACCGGCCGCAGACAACGCACGCGTGCGATATCGCGTGGAATCAACTCGACGCGGAGCTGGTGTCAGGGTGCCTTGACGCCCTTTCTATCTCGTGGTAGCCTGTTTACCGCGGAGGTTAACTTGATGCATCGGAATATAAAAACCCTCGGGCAGAAGAGCGCAAAGCTAGTGACCCGCCTCGCCGAAACAGGGCAGTACTGCTTCACCACCAAAGAGGCGGCCGCAACCCTGGGAGAGCCGGTGCCTAAGGTTTCCAAGCTTCTCTCCGATCTGAAAAACCGGCACTGGGTTGTACCCGTTGAGCGAGGCAGGTATCTCCTTCTCCCCCTGGAATCCGGGGGAGAGGCCCCCTACTCGATCAACGAACTGGTGCTCGCATCGAAGCTGGTTAGCCCATACTACATTTCATACTGGACGGCCATTCATCACTATGGGCACACTGAGCAGGTACCCCGAACGGTCTTCGTGGCCACCACGAAGCGGAAGAGAAGCATCCAGTTTTCCGGCCACCGATTCCAGTTTGTCAAACTGGCAGACCACAAGTTCTTTGGGTACCAGCAGGTTTGGGTTGAGGCTGACCGGGTTTACATGGCCTCCCCCGAGAAGCTCCTCGTGGACTGCCTTGACCTACCGACGTACTCCGGTGGGATCGTCGAGGTCTCCAAGCTGGTGTGGCGTACCAGGGAGACCATGGATTGGCCGAAGGTGCTCGAGTACTGCAAGAGGATGCGCAACGGAGCCATCATCAAGCGGCTGGGCTTCTTACTCGAGTCTTTCTCCACTCGCCCCGACCTGGTTGATCGACTTCAGTCATTGGTGAGCGCAGGGTACGTCCTACTGGATCCGACGCTCCCCAGGTCCGGCCCGTATTCATCCAGGTGGCGCCTGCAGGTCAACGTCCCGGCGCAGGAGATCGTTTCCTGGAGGTTGTCATAGAATGATCAGGCGTGCCGAAGTCCGGCGGAAGGCCGCAGAGAAAGGTGTTCCGGAGAGGTCGATCGAGCACGACTACTGCCTCAGACTCGGGGCGATGGCTGAGCCATTTGATCGCTGAACGGGCACCCGCCACTACGGCGGGTTGTTGGGGGTGCGGAGGGCGAGGTGGACGCGGATCTCCCCCTTGGAGGTGGTCACGGGTACCACGAGGCGGCGGATCTGGACGGTGCTGATGATGGCACCGCGGCCACGCACCACCGAGGGCGGCGTCAGCCGGCAACTGAAGCCCCCCTCCTCCAGGCCGGCACTGGCCCGGCCCGCAATCATGTTACCTAACTCGGCGATGGCGCTCTCGGCCATGGCGTCGAAGAGGGGAAGCGGGGTCCCCATCATGGCGCCGGCCAACCGCCGGGCCGTGCTCTCGGACATGCCGTAGAACACGATCCCCTCCACCATGCCGGTCACACCCACGAGGACGGTTATGTCGTCGGACGTGAAGGACGACTCTTCCGCGCACAGGGTGCCCACTGCGGGCTCCTCCCTCAGTTCGCTCTGCAAGACGTCCCGGATCGCCACCAGAAAAGGATTCAGGAACTCCACGTTCATCCCCGCTCCCTCCACTCGGTTTGGCCGAGTCATGCTTCCAGGGCCTCTCCCACGATGACCCGGTTGCGGTGGGCGCCCTCAGCCAGATCGTAGGTCACCGGCTCACTCACGGGCCGGCCCGCAGCATCCCTCAGGAGCCTCACCCGGGGCCGGGTGAGGAGCCCGGTCTGGAGGCCCACCACCACTCCTTCCTCGCCTGTGCTCAGCCGCACGGTGCTACCCAGGGGATAGGGCGGAATCACCTGGGAGAACGCCTGCACCAACCGGTGGTCGAATTCGCTGCCCGCGCCGCTCACCACGTACTCCCAGGCCTCGTTCCGGCTGACACCCGCCTGCACCATCCTGGCGAAGGTGTCCGCCACGGCCACCAGTTGGGCGTGGGGGGCCAGGCGCGATCCACCCAGCCGCTGGGGGTAGCCCGAACCATCGAAGCGCTCGTGGTGCTGGGCCACCGCTGCCTGCACGTAGGCGCTGACCGGCTGGCTCCGCATGAGCCTCACCCCCAGCAAGGGATGGGCGTGTAGAAGGGGCCGATCCCCCTCCTCCACCGCGTCCGGCTCGGAGTGCAGGCGGGCGGGGAGCAAGGCCAGGCCCATGTCGTGCAGGAGCCCCGCCACGGCCAGCTCGCGCACGTATCCCCCCAGGCCTGCCTGGCGGGCCAGTGATGCCGCCATGAGGGCGGTGTTGACCGCGTGGGCGACGACCCCATCCTCATCCCCGCCCCCTAACATCTGGACGGCCCAGGCCGGTACCTGGCGCAGCTCGACCTCCAGGGCGGAGGCGGTCTCCATCAGACGCTCATAGGGTACCGGCCACCGCACCGCGGCGCCACCGTCCCCGGCGCCGCCGCCGGTACCGCCAGGGGCGTCGCGTGGTGCAAGGGTTCGGAAATACTCCCAGAGGGCCGAGCACGCCGACAGAAGGGAAAACTTGACCTCCCAGGACACGTCGGCCGGCATCAGGATGTCTGCGAAGAGGGGATCGTCAATGTACACCGCCTCCAGCCGGGCCCGCTCTAGGCGCTGGATGTGGGCGGGGCCGAGTTCGACCCCCTCCCTGAGCAGGAGCCCGCGGGAGCCGTAGACGGGCATCCCCAGGCGCATCCCCGGCCGGAGGGCGGCAACCCTGACGCGCCGCATATCAGTTCTCCTTCCTGTAGAAGCAAGGCGACAGGTAGCGCAGCCCGAGGGAATCGGGGTCGCGCACCATCTCGGTAGCCCCCAGGAAGAGGATGCCTCCCGGGGCCAGGGCGTGCGCCAGTTGCTCCAGGACGGCACGCTTGGTGGCATCCTCGAAGTAGATGAGGACGTTGCGGCAGGCCACCAGATGGAACCCCTGGGGGTACACGGCCGAGAGGAGGTCGTGATAACGGAAGGTCACCCGCCTGCGCACGGCGGGAACCACCTCCCAGTTCTCGCCGCGGGGGCGGAAATACCGGTCTCGGGTCTCCCGGTCCACCTGGTGCATGGCGCCTTCCGCAAAGATGCCCGCCTCCGCCGCGCGCAGGCCCTGGCGGTCCACGTCGGTGGCCAGGACACGGTGGAAGCCGGCCGCATCGAGTTCCTCCAAGAGGATGGCCAGGGAGTACGGCTCGGGACCGTCGGCACATCCCGCGCTCCAGGCCCTCACCCCTCCCGGGCCGGCCGCCCGGATCAGCGCGGGCAGGTACACCTCCCGCAACTCCTGGAAGCGATCGGGGTTGCGGAAGAACTCCGACATCCCGATGGTGACCCATTCCACGAACTCCTCCCGGCGGGCCGGGTCTTCCTGTAGCAGGCGCAGGTATTCATCCCAGCCGGCCACCTGATAGCGGGCCAGCATGGCCCCCATCCGCCGCTCGATCTGCTCCGGCCGGTACCGGCACAGATCCAGGCCGGTCAGTCTGTGGATCTCTTCGCAGAAGGTAGCGAAGTCCGCGCTCACGTCATGCCATCACCACCGACTCAGAGGAGCACCCCTCCCACCCATGCCGCCACCACCTCCGGGATGCTCTCGAGCGGCAGCACCTGATCCGCCAGACCCGCTTCTGCCACCGCCCGGGGCATCCCGTACACCACCGAAGTTTCCCGATCTTGGGCGATGACGCGTCCTTCCGTTCTCCGTACCGCCATGGCCCCCCGCAGGCCGTCGCTGCCCATCCCGGTGAGGATGAGCGCCAGCAACCGGCGGGGGAACAGCCTCGCCGCACTCATCAGGGTGACGTCGACGGCGGGACGCACCCCCGCCACAGGGGGATCGAGGCTCAGTTCCACGGCCGGCCCCTCCACGACCCGCAGGTGGTAGCCGCCCGGCGCCAGCAGGACGTCTCCCGCCCGCAGGGACCGGGGCGAAGCCTCCTCCACCGTGAAGACCCCGCGCGCGGCCTCGGAAAGGCTCCGGGCCATGGCAGGGCTGAATCCCACCGGGATGTGCTGCACGATGAGCATGGCCACCGGGGCGAGTCGACGCACGACTGCGGCCAGGCGCCCCACCAGGAAGTGGAGGGCGGCGGGACCGCCCGTCGATGCCCCCACCACCACCAGCCGCCGGGCCGGACCGGCCTCGCGCGACGCACCCTCCCACGTGAAGGTCGACCCGCCCACCACCGACCCCGCCGCCGTGGGCTGGTGCACTGGCGGGCAAGACGCGGCGGTGTCCGGGCGGGAAGGAGGAACGGAGTGCCCCGGACAAGAAAAAGGGCCAGGGGGGGCTTCCCGCGGGTGCGGGGGCGGGCTGTAGCCCATTACCCGGCGGACCCCCCCTTTGCCCAAATGAGCGGCGGCCTTCACCTTGGCCTGAAGCTCCTTCTTCAGGCGGGGAAGGTCGGGAGAAACACTCCCGGAGGGTTTGGTCAGGAAGTCCACCGCTCCCAGCCGCAGGCTGGCCACGGTGGCTTCTGCGTTTTTTCTCGTCAGCCCGGACACCATCACCACGGGGCGTGGATCCACCCGCATCAGGCGTTCCAGCACCCCCAATCCGTCCAGGCGGGGCATCTCTACGTCCAGCGTGACCACATCGGGGTCCAGTTCCGCTATCCGCTGGAGGGCCTCCAGTCCATCGCGCGCCTGGCCCACCACCGTGATGCCCGCATCCTCTTCCAGCAGCCCGCTGATGAGCTTGCGCATGAAGAGGGAATCGTCCACCACCAGCACGCGGACCGGTCGGCGTCGCTCCTCCAGGTTAACCGCGCCCTCCGACGCCGGTGCCGTCAGGGTGCCCATTTCTCCACCGCCTGCAAGACCCGCTCTGGCTGGAAAGGCTTGACGATGAAATCCTTCGCCCCCGACTTGACGGCCTCTATGACCATGGACTGCTGACCCAGGGCCGTACACATGACCACCCGCGCTTCCGGGTCCAGGGCCCGCAACCGCTTGAGGGCCTCGATTCCATCCATCTCCGGCATGGTGATGTCCATGAAGACCAGGTCGGGCTTCTGGTCCTCGTACACCTCCAGGGCCTGAAAGCCGTTGTTCGCTTCCAGCACCTCATGCCCCGCCTGCCTGAGCAGGTTGGAAAGCCTCGTGCGCATGAAAGCGGCGTCATCTACTACCAGAACTTTGGCCACGATACCACCCGCCCCCGATATGTATCGTCGACCGTCCCCCGTCTGTGACGGTCCGACCCCGAGGTGGCAATCAGCCCGGTCGGTGCCCGTGTGTCGTGCCGGTCAACCGGCCGGCGCCCGCGCGTGTCGTGCCGGTCAGGCGGCCGGCGCCCGCGTACGGCGGCGCAACACGGCCGCCACGTCGAGGATAAGGGCCACCCGCCCGTCCCCGAGGATGGTGGCGCCCGCCATGCCCCGCACGTTCCCCAGCCAGGCTCCCAGATCCTTGACCACCACTTCCTGATCCCCCAACAGCCCGGTCACCCCCAGGGCGGCCTGGCGGCCCGCCGCCCGCACCACCACGGCGAATTCGATTGCGGCCGGCTCCGACCCCAGGACGTCACCCAGAGGGACGAACGGCACGGCGTTCCCCCGCACCAGCAGCACCTTCTTCTGGTATACGGTGGGAAGGCCCTCCGGGTCGACCTCGGCCACCTCGTCCACGTGTCCCAGCGGGAGGGCGTAGATCTCGTCTCCCCATTGGCACAGGAGGCACCGGATGATGGCCAGCGTCAGGGGCAACCGCATGCGGAACTCCGCCCCCTGGCCGGGGCGGCTATCCACCTCGAGGGTGCCTCCCACCCGCTGCACGTTGCGCCGCACCACGTCCAGGCCCACACCCCGGCCGGACACCTCGGTCACCCGGTCGGAGGTGCTGAAGCCGGGGGCAAAGATGAAGTTGATCACGTCGGGGTCAGCTAACTCGCGCGCCTCGTCGGCCGACACAAGCCCCGCCGCTATCGCCTTCCCCCGCACCCGCTCGACGTCGATGCCCCGGCCGTCGTCCCGCACGGAGATGAGGACGTAGTTCTCCTCGTGCTGCGCCTCAAGCACGATGGTACCGGCGCGGGGTTTACCCACCGCCTCCCTCTCGGCGGGCGATTCCAGCCCGTGATCCACTGCGTTGCGCAGGATGTGCACCAGCGGGTCGCCGATCTCCTCCATGACTGCCCGGTCGAGTTCGGTGCGTTCACCGCGCACCACCAGGTTGACCTCTTTGCCTGCGGCGGCAGCCAGATCCCTGACCATGCGCGGGAAGCGGCGGAACAGGTTTTCCAGGGGCACCATGCGCGTCTTCATCACCTGTTCCTGTAACTGGGCGGCCACCCGCCCGATGTCTTCCACCGCCCGCTCCAGGTCATCGTCCTGCAGCTGGGCGTCGGAGAGCAGGCGTCCGAGCCTGGTGCGCTGGATGACCAGTTCGCCCGCCAGGTTCATCAACTCGTCCAGGATGCGGACGTCCACCCGCACACTGCGTGACAGCCCACCCGCCCCAGGGGGGATCCCAAGGCCTGCCCCTCCGGAGCCGGCGCCGCCCTCGCGGGGCACGCCGCCACCCTCGCCCGGCACCCGGCCTCGCCCCTCCGACGCGGGACGGCCATAACCGCCGAGCAGGCCTCCACCGCCGGGCAGTCTCCCCGCCTCGCCCGGCGGACCGCCCCTCCCCACGGCAGCTTCCTCGCGGGCGTCGACCATCACCCCGACCACATCGCTTATCCGCGCCAGCCGCGCCCTGATCTGGTCGGCGGGCAACGCCGTCTCCAGGATCACCCGCAGTACCCTGTCCACTTGCTCGCCTTCGATCTCCTCCAGGGAGGGATCGGACTCCAGGATCTCTCCCACGTCTTCTAGGGCCATCACCACCTGGTAAGCGCGCACGGCGGGCATCGGACACTGCTCGTGAAACCTCACCTCCACCTGCAGCACGCGTTCGCTCGTCCCGCGCAGGCGGTCGCCCTCCGCCGCCAGGTGATCGCCGCCCTCCGGCGGCACGTGATCGCGCTGCGCCGACACCGGCAGGCGGTCGCCCTCGCCGGGAGCGGACCCCGCACCTGTGAGCAGGTGCACCAACTCGCCGGCCCGGGGGTCTTCTTCCCCACCCACCCGCACGAGCGCCTCCGGCCCGCCCTCGCCCAGCACCTCGGATAGCCGGACCAACTGGCCGCGGATGTGGTCGAGGGCCCGAAACAGCAGTTCCAACTCCCCTCCCGTGAGGCCGTCCCCATGGCGTACTCCGTCCAGCACGCTCTCCATAGCATGGGTGAGCGCGGACAGGGCCCGCAGCCCTACTGCCGCCGAGGAACCCTTGAGCGTGTGGGCGGCCCGGAAGGCAGCCGCCACGACCTCCGGGTCGGGTACCTGCCCCTGGCGGAATGACGTCTCCATGGCCAGCAGGGCGGCTTCCAGGGCGGCCACCAGTTCCTCTCCCTCGGCCAGCAATACGGCAAAGTCGTCTTCAGTGAACGGGAAAGTGTCGCTCATGGATCAGCCTCCGGTGCAGGCTCGGCTACCAGCACGCGCGAGCTCGGTCACGACACGATGATGTCGGCCACGGCCTGCCGGTCTTCGCGCGCCAGGAGGTCTCCCGGCCGCAACACCACCACCAGGCGGCCCTCCAGGTTGGCCACGGCCTCCACGAAGCGACCGTTGTCGTCCTCCTGGAGGATCTCGTCGGGCGGCTGCATTTGTCCGGGCTGCAGGCGCAGCACCTCCGATGCCCGGTCGACCAGCATCCCCACCAGGGCGGTGCCATCCTCGACCACCATGATACGTGGCCGCTCCGCCGGGGCGGGGTTGAGGCCCAGGCGCTGCCGCAGGTCGATCACGGGGACCACCCGGCCGCGCAGGTTGATCACCCCCCGCACGTAGGCCGGCGCCCCCGGCACCCGGGTGATGCGGTCGACCCTCACCACCTCCCGCACGCGGTTGACGTCGATGGCGTATTCCTCTTCCCCCAGCTGAAATACGACCAGCGCCCGCTCGCCGGGCATATCACCCCACCACCTTCGACCGCATGCCGCCCAGGACGCGACGCAGCCACCGTCCCGCCTGACTGCCGGGGGCGCGCGCTGGCGCAGATGGCCCCCCCGCTGCCGCCGTTTCGGCGGGCGTGCCCGCGCTCGCTTCGGCCCCGGCCAGCGCCTCGGCCCCGGTCGGCGAACCTGCTACCCCGGCTGGCGCCGCCTCGGCCCCGGTTGGCGAGCCTGCTACCCCGGCTTGCTCCCCCACGGCCGCAGCGGGCGAGGCCGCGACCATGGCCGGCGTTGCGGCGGCGGGTCCGGAGCCGTCGCCCACCAGCTGGAAGTGGCTCGACAGCCGGCGGTGTTCCTCGGCGATTTCCGCCAGGGTGCGGGCCCAGCCCGCCACCTGCTCCACTACGGCGTTGACCTCCTCCACCGCGGCCGACACCTCTTCTGCGGCGGCGGCGTTCTCCTCGGAGATGGCAGCGATCCCGGCCGCCGCCTGGGCCACGCGCTCGCTCCCCTGCGCCATCTGCTCGGTGGCGGCCGCGTTTTCCTCCGTGGCCGCGGCCAGGGCATCGACGGCCCGTGCCACCTGCTGCGAATGGGCCAGCATCCGTTCGGCCGCCCGGGCCACCCCCTCGGCCTGCTCGTCCGAATCGGCCACCTGCCTGCGGATGTCTTCCAGGGCGTCGCGCACTCCCTGGGCCACATCCATGCCCTGCTCCACTTCCTTCATGGCCGACTCCATACTGGCCGCCGTCCCTCGGGTTTCCTTCTGCACCGAGGCGATGAGCCCCGCGATCTCCTTGGTGGCGCGGGACGAACGCTCGGCCAGCTTGCGTACCTCGTCCGCCACCACGGCAAACCCCCGGCCGTGCTCGCCCGCCCGCGCCGCTTCGATGGCTGCGTTGAGGGCCAGCAGGTTGGTCTGGTCCGCGATCTCATCGATCACTTCCACGATCTCGCTGATCCGCTCCGAATGGGCGCCCAGTTCCTCCATCTTGGCGGCCAGGGTGCCTCCCGTAGCCCGTATCCGGTCCATCGCCTGCACCATGCGGTGTACCGCCGCATACCCCTTCTCCACCGACACCGATGCGCTGGCCGATGACGCCTGCACCGCCCGGGCGGCCTCCCCAACTTCGTTCATGAGCCGCACCATGTCGCTCATGAGCGAACTCACCGTCTCCACATTGCGCGCCTGCTCCTGGGCACCCGCCGCCACCTGCGCGATGGCCGCCTTCAGCTGGGCGACGGCGGAGGCCGTCTCCGAAGCGTGCCGGGTCTGCTCGGACGCTCCCCGTGCCACCTCCTGGATGCCCCTGGTAATCTGGGCCGTGCCGCTGGCGGCGTTCTCCGCCCCCGCCTTGAGTTCCGAGGCCGTACGGGTGGTCTGGTCGGCCTTCTCGGCGGCCTCCAGCAACACCTGACGCAGGTTGCGGGCCATCAAACCCAGTGAACGGCTGAGGCTATAGACCTCCCCCCCTCCCAACAGGGGAACATCCCGGCGCAGGTCTCCCGCCGCCAGATACCTGGCCCTGCGGGACAACCTCCCTACCGGTCGCAGGATGAGGGAGTAAAACCCGAGGGTGGAAAGGAGGGCGCCTCCGGCCGTGACCACGACGGTCACCCACAACGCCATACGCATGAAGGCCTCGCTCCTCCGGCTGGCCTTCTCCACCTCTTCGTCATACTTGCTGAGGAAGCGCGCGAGCATGTCCTCGGTGCTGATCATGCTGTACTGCACCTGCAGCATACCCGCCCTGGTATCGGGGTTCCCCACGGGGTTCTCAACATCGAACAGGTCCCCGGCCGTCCGCGCTATGGAGTCCAGGAGGTTGCCGAGGTTGCGCACCTCCGTGCGCTCGTCGAGAGTGCGGCACCGCTGCTCCATCTCCGCCAGTGTGGCCCGGGCCTTTTCCATGGCACCGTCGAAGGACGTGCGCGCCCCGGGATCGCCCATCACCAGCCAGGTGGTCACGGGAAAGATGAGGGCGCGCATCTCGCTCTGCAGCCGCGAAGCCAGTTCCAGCCTTGCCGTGGCTTCATGGCGCACCTCGTTTGCGTTTCTCAGGGCCAGGTGCCCCCACACCGCACTGACCCCCAGGAGCACGATGAGCACCACCAGCATCATGTGCAGGTACGCCAGCGACACCGTCGCGCGCACACGGTCCCACAGATTTGCCCTCATAAATGAACCTCCCCACACTGGGCCTTCGGCCTACTACTTATATCGAGCCCGCACCCCTCCCCTTCAGCCCCAGCCCCCCATTCGGGCGGCTGCGCAAGGCGGCCCGGTACTATCGCACAATGGTGGTAGGGCGATCCCTCCGGCGCGGGGGCCCGCCTCGCCCGCCGGGTGATAACATATAGCGCGAGACTTGATTCCCGTGCCGACCAGGACGGCAGGGGCAGAATAGCTGGGGGGGGTAAGCCCATGGAAATCGAGGTCTGGCAGGTGGATGCGTTCACCGCAGAACCCTTCGGTGGTAACCCCGCCGGAGTGGTGCCGGATGCCCGCGGACTGGGCGCCGGTCTGATGCAGAAGATCGCCCGCGAGATGAATCTCTCCGAGACCGCCTTCGTCCTGCCCGCGGCCGGGGCCCGCTCCGGCGGCCACGCCACGGGGGCCGAGGGGGAAGGCGGCTGCGGCCCCAGCAGCGCACGGGAGCACGGCCGCAGCACCGGCGGCGGGCGGGAGGGCGACTATGACGTGGAGGTGCGCTTTTTCACCCCTACCACAGAAGTGGATCTGTGCGGCCACGCCACCATCGCCACCTTCTTCGCCCTCGCCGAGCGGGGCCGGCTCCCCGGGCGTCCCCCCCGAGCCACGGACGGTACCGTCGTGTGCCGGCAGCGCACGCGTGCGGGGGTCCTCCCGGTGCAGGTCCTCTTCGACGGGGACCGACCTGTGCAGGTCATGATGGCCCAGGTGCCCCCCGAGTCACGGGGCGAGCCGGGAGAGGAGGCGCAGCGGGAATTGGCGGCGTGCCTGGGATGCGATCCCGAGGTCCTACGGGAAGAGCCGCGCGCCACCCCCGAGATCGTCTCCACCGGCCTCTGGGATCTGATCGTGCCCGTGCCTGACCGCCGGACGCTGTGGTCACTGGAGCCGGATTTTCCCCGCCTGGCCAGGCTGTGCCGCCGCCTGGGCGTCGTCAGCGTGCACTGCTTCACCTTCGATGCCATCGACACCGGAAACGGGGGAGAGTTGGCGGTACACTGCCGCGATTTCGCCCCCGCGGTGGGGATCAATGAGGAGTCAGCCACGGGGACGGCCAGCGGCGCCCTGGGCGGATACCTGGCATTGCGCGGGCTTATCCCCTTCTACGACGGGGTGGCCCGGTTGCGGTGCGAACAGGGTCACATCATGGGTCGGCCCAGCCTCATACACGTGCGCCTGGAAGCGTTCCCCGAGGGGCCTCCGCGTGTGTGGGTGGGCGGGGCGGCCTGCCTCGTGCTGGAAGGCAGAATTCTACTGCGGTAGAGATGCCAGGCGGGGCGGTAGGGCGTCCTGCAAATGGCGACGGTGGCGTTGCGTGGAGGCTCGGGTGGTGGAAGTGGCGGAGGTTCGGGTGGAGTTTCCGGGTGGTAGCTCCAGGTGGTGGTGTGGGAGTTTGGGGGGTGGTAGTTCCGGGCGGTGGTTCAGCGGCCGGGTGGTGGTTGAGCGGCCGGGCGGCATATGATACAATGCGGGCAACCGAAAAGCGGACAGGTCAGGCAGCACCTCGCAGCCAGCGGCCACCGCCGGGACACGGATGCTGCCGGGCCCGCCCGGGCAGCGGGGACATCCCGTGGGACTTCACCTGCGCAG
>JACIYH010000044.1 GCA_014360055.1 Bacillota bacterium
TCCCGTGTCCGACCGAGGTGAGGATACCACAGGCCCCCCACACCTGTCAATCACACCCAGGGCTGCACACCAGGGCTGCAGCCGGGTGGAGCTACGGCGACTGTCCGGTAGCGAAGGGGTTCTCGCGGCCCTCTGCCGGGGGCGGCAAAGGCGAAACACGCAGCCTCACAGCTGGCGGGGGGGCGGCGGGACCCGCGCGGGGCGCCACCACGTTCAACTGCAACCCGATCTCCAGCTCGAACCTTACCCCCTCCCGGGCGGGTCCCAGCGATGTCAGGCTCATGCCCGTGGTCCGCGGGAATCGGCGCAGGGCCTGCAGGAACTCGGATACCGCCCGGTAACCACCTGTCCCGGCCACCTTGACTGCCAGTACGCCCTTGTCTGCGGCCGCGAACGTGATCCGCTCCCACGACACGCCCCAGGTCTGCTCCACAGACTGAAGAAGCATCAGGGCTTCCGCGGGGCCGAAAGACGCGCCGGGATCGAACCCCTCGCTGGCGGCAGCCGCCCGCAGTTCTGCGAGCCGCCTGTCCAGGGCGGGTTCCTGCGCCTCGAGTTCGCGCAGGTGCGACACCACCCGCTCCCCTTCGATTACCTCCTGCTGCAGCGCGCGTAGGTGGCCCAACAGGGGAAGGAAGAGGCTCGCGGCAAGACCGCCCAGCACCAGGAGGAGGGCAGCCCCCCCGATGAGCACCCTTTCCCTCTGGGTGAGGGCCCTCAACCTCACCTACCTGCTCCTCCAGGTGGCAGCCACCGTGAATACCACCGGGCCTTTCCGCTCACCCCGGGTCACCTGGGTAACGGCTACCCGTTCCAGGTAAGGGCAGCCTTCCAGCGCCCGCACCATCACCGCCATCGCCGCCAGATCCGCGGCCTCCCCCGACAGGCTCAGCGTGGTCCCGTCCCAGCGCAGTTCCCGCAGCACCACCTGCGACGGGGTTGCCCGGCCAAGAAACCAGAGCAATTCCCCCCAGGGAGGAATCTCCCTACCGGGGGCGGCCCCTTCCTGCAGCAACTGCTCCAGGCGCGCGATCTCGGCCTTCTTGTCGGCCAGCCGGGCCAGCCCCGCCCGCTCGGCCTCGACCCGTGCCCGTCTTTCCTCCCACGCCTTCACCTGGCGCGACAACTCCAGCCGGCCCAGCACCAGGCCCGCCAGCAGGACCAACGCCACCAGGCAGGCACTGAGCAGCATCCGCCGGCGGCGGGTGCGCTCCTTCAGTTCCCGCGGCAGCAGGTCGATGGTCGTCACTTCTTGCTCCCCCGCATGGACAACCCCAGGGCCAGGAAATGCTCTGGCCCGAAGCCGGCTTGATCGCAGCCCCACCTCACCGCACCCTCGGGAAGGCGGGCGGGTCCGATCCACCGTCCCGCGGGAAGCCGGCCCCAGCGCACCAGAGCCTGTTCGAGCCAGGAAGCCAGTACCTCGCACAGCCCCTTGAGCCTAACCCCTCCTCCGGTGAGGTAGACACGAGGTACCAGCCCCCGCTCACTTTGGTCCAGATAATACTCGACCGTCTTGGCCACCTCGCTGGCGAGGCGGTCGGCTAGCGGCCGCAACTCGGGGATCTCCAGCCCGCGCGCCTGTTTGTAGGCCTCGGCCGGCTCCTCCCCGATGCCGAGTTCCCGCGCCAGTGCCTCCGTGAAGTGTCTCCCGCCCACCGGCAGCACCCTGGTCAGCAACGGCGTACCCTGCCGGCTGGCAAGTACCAGCGTCCCCTCCGCCCCCAGGTGAACGCCGATGGTCAGGGTACCGCGCGGGTCATGCCCGTGCTCGCCAGCCGCCACGAACTCCAGCACCCGCGCCAGGGCGACGCCGTCGGTCTCCAGCGCCGTGGGGATCAGCCCTCCCATCTGGACGGCGTACGCCAGCCCGCGTACGGCCGCCGCGTGCGCAGCCACCAGCAACACCCTCATCTGGGACCCGCTCCTGTCGAGTACCGTGAAGTCCACCTCGGCCTCGCTCCACGGCAAAGGGAGGTAGTGATCTCCCTGCAGCCTGAGCATCGCCTCCAGTTCCCGCCTGGTCATGGCGGGTAACTGCACCTGCCTCATGATGGCCTTCTGTCCGTCCACGGCACCCACGCACTGCCGTCCGCGGAAGGCAGCCCTGGCCTCCCTCAGGAGGGACGCAATGGCGTCCAGATCCTGGATCTGGCCCGATGCGACCGCCCACGCCGGCACCGGCCAGGTTCCGCAGCGCCAGATAGTGAGCAGGCCCCCCGAGAATTCCGCCTGCACGATTTTCAGCCAGTGGGAACCGATGTCTACCCCCAGGAGCCCCCTTGCCCGGCCCGTCTCCGTCAGACCGCCCGCCTGCACGTCCCGCCCGGCGGCAAGCAGTGCTTCCCCATTCTCACTGGAGCACTCGACGCCATCTTCGACCTGCAGGCCCTCCCGTTCATCAGCATCCGCCCCCAGTACCGCAGGCTCCTCCCCACCCTGCGGCTCACCAGGGACCGGGTCGGGCGGCGCAGGCCCCTCGTGGGCACCCGCTACCTGCTGGCCGCCCACCTCACCCGCACTCATCTCCGGCGGGGCGCATACGACGCCCACGACCTCGTCGGCGTGGGCACGCTTCTCGCCGCCAACTCCCTGCGCGTGAGCACATTCTTCGCCAGCGGCGCCCTCCGTGGTGGGCCGTTCCTCCCCGGCGGCCTCCTCTGCATGGGTGCATTCCCGGGCGGCAAACTCCTCTGCACAGACATCTTCTTCCATGGGCCCGGCCGCCCCGGCCATCGGGGCAAACTCGCGCTTTTCGTCGGCGCCTTCTTCCTTGTGCTCTCCCGTGCGCGGCGGCCCGAGGACGACGGGGCCGGAAGAACCGGCGCGGGCTGACATTTTGGGTAGCGACGCGCGCGGCGCGGGCCGGGAAAACAAGGACAGCGCCGCACGCAGGGGGGACTGGCCATCACCGCGGGCAGGTCCCCGACCCATCACACCCCCGAGCACGAAACGGGCGGGAAGAGCTGCATACCGCATGGGCGCAAGCGCAGGCAAGGGCCAGGTGGGGCCGCCCGCTCCAGCAGCCCCCGTCTGCCCGGACAGCGGCAGGGGTCCCACCAGGCCGCCCACGCTGGCTGGATCAAACGTACGGTTCCGACCCTGACTCGACCCGTTCCCCCTTCGCTCTTTCTTTCCAGACACGGCCCTCTCCCACCGGGCGCATCGCTAAGTCCTGGCGTTGCGGGGCCGGACCCCGGTCACCAGCGCTGCACCCTGGTCTCCCTCGAGCGCAAGTGTGATACGGTACAGACCGCTCTCCCAGCTAATCGAAAAAGTCGCCACCCCACTTAAGACCACTGAGCCCCCACTCCACTGTGGCCACCCGTCGTACCAGGCGCGCGCCGATCGGTACAATTGGGAACCGACCAGGTAGTATTCAACGACGATCTTCTCTCCGCCTGCTCTGGCCGCAACGTAGGCAATTCCGTTACCGCCGGGGGCCGTCCGCACCTCCAGCGCCGCCCGCAGCCCGGGGTCCTGCCCCACTCCGTCCACCAGTTCCCGCAGCACGGCCACCGCCCGTTCCTGACGGTAGGCCTGCTCAGTCGTCCTCCCATACCCGGCCGCGAATTGCACCCACACTTGATTGACGGCCGCCACCACTATACCCAGGATGGCCACGGTGACCACCACCTCGATCAGGGTGAAGCCCTTGACCCGGTGGCCCACTCCTCACACCCCCCGCCGGTGGCAGGGATACCACAGGAACACCGTGTCGATCAGCCTCAGCCCGTCGCGCTCCACCGAGAGACGCACGCGTACCATGCGGCGGGCCCCCTGGCCCACAGGCTCGAGGGTACGCACCACGACGAATTCCGTCCCTGCGTACCCCGCCAGGGTTTCCGTGACCGGTGCCGGCGGCTCTGCGATAGCCCCATCCTCGAGGCCGGCCCTCGTCTGTTCGGCAGCCAGCACCAGCACCTCCACTGCCTCAAGGCGGTGGCGGTTCAGATTCACTCCGCGGGACGCCGTGGCCAGGGAGGAAAGGAAGGGCAGGAGGGCCACGCTCAGGATGCCCAGCGCGACCACCAACTCCAGGAGACTTAACCCCCTCTGGTCGCCCCTGCGGTCACGCACCCCTCTCAACGCGCGGACCACGTGCCCGTCTCCACCTCCCACCATCCTGCCAGCAACTCCCACCCAGAGCCGTCGTTCAGATCCGCTATCGCCTCATTCCATTGGCACCCGGCATGTTTTTTCAGGGCCAGCCTGTGACACACCAGGGCTCCGGCAAGGAGGGAATGCTGGTCCATATTGACGTCTGCATCGGGGGCATAAACCATGGCGTAGACGTCTGCCTGCTCTTCCAGCTCAAGGGCGGGGGCGGTGCCGACCGGCTCCAGCACGACCAGCACCCTTGGTGCCTCTTCGTCGTCGGGCTCGGACCCCAGCACGGCATGGCCCTCCACGAGCAGGCCCCCCCTGATGTTCAGGCTAGCGCGGGCATCAGCCGACCCCTGCGTGAATTGAGCATGCTGGTCGAGAACCACCCCCCCATTGATCGTCCATACAGTGGGCCCTTCAGCGCGTACCACCGCGTGGTTGTCCAGGTACAGGGCCTGCCCGTGGGGATCGAGCTGTTCACCGTACACGTAAAAGCGCACCGGCCCCGGCCCCACGCACCGCAACTCCGCCTTATTGCCCACACTCACGAATCCGGCCACATAGACATCCACGGGGCCTTCGGCCTGGATCTCCAGGCTGCCCTGCTTGGGAACCTCGATACGGTCGAACACGTGGGTCCCGCTTCCAAGTGAGTCCCGGTAATCCCACTGGGTCACGGGCGACGGCAAAGGGGGCAGGCGGAAGTCGATGGGGGGAGGATCCAGGGTAGGGTCGTAGCGCGGATCCTGGGGGTCCGTGGCCCTGACGCCGTCACCCTGCGGGCCGGGCGAGAAAACATCGGCAGGGGCCAGGCACTGGAGCCGCAGCCTCACCGTCAATCGCCGCGAGACGTCCACGACCACCCCCGCGGACTCCACGTCGAGCCCGCCCTCGCCCGCCCGGGACACCACCACCCGGTACGACCCCCTGTCCCAGCCCAGGGCCTCGCCGGACGAGAATTCCGCCCGGTCACCCGGAGCCGGGGGCACCAGGCTGCGACCGTTCAGCCGATAGAGGGCCTCCGCCAGCCCCGACTCCGCCAGATACAGGGCCTGCGCCCGGCCCACCTCGAGCGCGGCCCTCTTCCCCCCGCCCGCCACCCAGCCGAGCATGGACACGCTCAGCACGGCCAGGGCGACGCCGAGAACGACCGCGAGCAACAGAGCAGAACCCGCCTCAGCCCGGTATCCCTGAGCCCAAGCACTCACCCAGGCCCGCAGGCGGGGCGCGCTAGCACGCGCACCAGGACGGCTACCCCTTCTCACTATGGTCCGATGATGTCATCCTCGTATATGCTGATCGGCAGGTTTTGCCTGTCCCGTGCCTGCACTAACACGTAGAAGCCATGGATGCCAGCGTCACCATCGTAAGACACGAAATCGAAGTTGGCACGGTCATCTTCTTCCGGCAGAGACACATACTTCTTGATGGCGTTCCGAAAGACAGAGTAGTCGACCGTGTCGGGCGGGTACACACCGTTCTCGGCCTTGTACATAATCAGGGCGGTCTGGATGTTCTTGGCGTCAGCCCTGGCCCCCTTCTTCTTGGCGTCATCGACGTAGCCGCCCACGGTCGGGATGGCGATGGCTACGAGGACGCCTAAGATGGTGATGACCACCACGAGCTCGATGAGGGTGAACCCGCGCCGGTCCCTGCGCACACCCTTTATCATCTGAATCCGCTCCCTTCGCTGTTGGGGCTGCCCCGCCCCAAGAATTTTCATGGTACAATTCGCCGGTGGTGGCAAAACTCCTCTATTTGTTCAGTTCCTGCCCCCGAGCTCGAGGCGATCACGGCGGTCCGGTCAGCAGCGCCAGGAGGTGGGCGGCCTCCCGGAAAACTGCCTCCAGTTCCGCGTCGGAAGCAGACACCGTACTGCTGAAGTCCGCCCGGTGGGAGAGCAGGAAGGCGAGTTCCTCAATGGCGCGGCGCTTCTGCCCGGCAGCGTCGTACGCCAGGGCGAGGTGCAATCGGAAACGCGGTTCCCAGCGGAAGAGGGTCACCGCCCGCTCCAGGTGCACCAGGGCAGCCGGCACGTTGCCCGCTTCCAGCAAGAGAGAACCCGCCAGGTCCTCGAGGTAGGGCTCGTACGGATTGGCCCTCGCCCCCGCCAGCACCGCGTCCAGGGCCCGGCCGCGCCAGTAGGAGCGATCGCGGCCGGCAGGATCCTGCAAGTCCATCTGGCGCAGGACATGCCCGAGCAGCAGGGCCGTGCGCGGATGCCCCGGCATCACCGCCCGGGCTATGGCGGCCCGCTGCAGGGCCAGGACCAGCCGCCCGTCCTCCAGGGCGGACTCAGCCCGCTGGCGGGCGACCAGGCCCGCATACGGCCTTACCCCCACCACGACCGCCGCCAGGAGCAGAAGCGGCAGAACCACCGGCCCTACCCGGGCAGGAACCCGCGCCCAGCCCGGCGGCACGGCTATGCGGCACACCACGGCCGCGCCCGGCGCTCCCCTCACCGCCACGCCCAGGAGGGTAAACAGGAGGAGCACCACGGCGGGAAACTGCAGGTCCAGGTCGACGGCGCTGTGGGCCACTATGGCAGCGGCGCCGGCCACAGCGCCCGCCACCAGGTGGCCGCCCCGCCGGGCGTCCTCCTGCACCCGGCGGCAGGTGCCCAGGCGGTACACGGCCCAGGCAGTCCCTGCCAGTCCCGCGAGCACTGCCCCGCCCCCCACCATACCCAGTTCGGAGAGGAACTGCAGGTAGTCATTATGCAGGTACCTGGCGAAGAATTCCGGAGAGATCTGGAAGGCGGTGGCCACCTCTTGATAGGATCCGGCCCCCAGCCCCAGCCAGGGACTGGCCAGAAAAGCCCCCACGCCGCACCGCCAGAACTGCAGGCGACCGGCCCAAGAGGTGCTCCCCGTCACCGTAACCAGCCTCTCCCCGGCCACCACCAGGCTCCGGGCGTGAGCGGAAACCGACAGTCCGCGCGCGGCGGGTTGCAGTACCAGCAAAACGAGAAAGACCGCAGCACCGCCCAGGGCGGAAAGGGCCAGGGATCGGGCCGCACGTCGGCGGTCGGGCGCCAGCCAGAGAAACAGGACCACCGTCAGCGGTACGATGAGCATCCCGCCCCGGGAGCCGGTGTACACGAACGATGCCACGAGCACGGACGCAGATGCCACCGCCAGCGCGTACCGGGCACCCCGGGAGTCCCCTGCCAGCCCCGTACTCGTCCAGGCCAGGGCCAGCAGGTAAGCAGCGTAGCTGTTGGGGTAGGTGAAGGGGCCGCTCGTGCGCGCCGCCGGGAACGACGCGGGCAAACACCAGTACTCGTACAGGGTGTACAGCCCCAGGGCCGCGCCCAGCCCGCCGAGCACCCACCCCAGGCGACCCGTGGCTCCCTCACCCGGCGACCGGGAAATGCACACGTAGAGCAGGAAAGCGGCCCACCACAATAGCGCCTGCTCATACGTGCGGGAAGGGGCAACCGTCCACAGCCGGCTCAGGGTCATGACGAGGGGCAGGGCCACCCATAAGTCGGGACCGTACAGGTCCACGCCCCGGCAGCGTCCCGGCGGACCGGCGGGCGTGCCGCCCCCGTCACCCGCCGGCAACTGGGAGCGGCTCACCGCATAGGGCCGGACCAGGAGGTAGGCGGCGAATACCACCAGAAGGTACACCAGGGTGCGGGGACCGGTGTACCACGACCCCAGAGGCCACGGTGAAACGAGAAGCGCTGCGGCTATCAGCCGGACCGGCCAGCTCATTCCACCCCAAAATGACCTCATCCTGCCCCACCCTTCACCCCGGCCCGCGGCCCTCAGCCCACGTAGCCGGCCCGCGGCCGTTAGCCCACGTAGCGGAGGACGGAGAACATGGGGAGGAAGATGGAAACCATGATGCCGCCCACGAGCACCCCCAGCAGGATGATCACGGCCGGTTCGACCAGGGCCGTCATCCGCTGGGTAAGGCGCTCTGCTTCCGTCTCGAAAGCCTCCGCCACCCGCAGGAACATCTCATCCAGGGTGCCGCTCTCCTCGCCCACCGCCACCATCTGACTCACCATCGGTGGCACAAAGGGCCCCGGCACCAGACCCCCGGACACACCCCGCCCCTGCTGCACGCTGGCCTCGGTGCGCTCGAGGACGTCCCGCAACACCAGGTTGCCGGCTGCCCGGCGGGCCACGGCCAGCGCGACCGGCAGCGGGACGCCGGCGTCCAGCATGGCAGCGAGGGTGCGCGCGGTGCGTGACCAGGCCTGGTCCACCAAGAGTTCACCCATGAGGGGCAACTTGAGCAGGAACCGCTCGTACGCCTCCCTCACCCCGCGGCGGCCGCGCAGCAGGTGCCACACCGCGAGCGCCGCGAGCAGCCCCGCCAGCACCACGTACCAGAAACGCCGGAGAAAGAAGCTGACCGCGGCCAGTACCCGGGTGGGAAGGGGCAGGGGTGCCTCCAGGGTCGCAAACAACGAGAGGAACCTGGGTACCACGAAAAACATGAGGAACAATACCGCTCCGGTGGCCACCGCCAGGACAATGGCGGGATAGGTGAGAGACGCCTTGACCCGGGCTATGGCGGCCTCCTCCCGCTGGAAGTGGTCGGCCAGGCGGTTGAGCACGTCCTCCAGGTTACCCCCTACCTCCCCCGCCGCCACCATGTTGGACATCACCTCGGGAAAGGCCTGCCCCTGGGCGTAGAGGGCAGCGCTGAAGGTGTCACCCGCTTCCAGCCGGGCGATCACCCGGCCCAGCAGGCCTCCCAGGCGGGTCCCCCGGTTCTGGTACTGCAGGACGTGCAAGGCGGTCACCAGCGAAATGCCTGCCCCCAGCATGGTGGCCAGTTGCCGGCAAAGGCGGGCCAGTTCCGCGCGGCCCAGGGCGCGGCGCTGCGCCCGGCTGGGCGCGACCAGCTGCCGCCGCACGGCCGTGGCCACGTCCCGGTCCACCTCTAGATGGGTCACCAGGAGGCCCCTGGACCGCAACTGGGCCAGGGCGGCCTGGCGGTCGGGTGCCTCCAGACGCCCGCGCACCGCGCGCCCGGCGCTATCCCTGGCCCTATAGAGCCAGCTGGGCATAACCCGTCCCCCAACCCAATGCTCCCGCACCCCCGCCCGCTGCGTCCGCCCCTCCGCCCAGTGCTGCCGCCGGGACTGCCGTGCTCCCGGCGAGCGCGCGCACGCGACGCAAGTACTCCTCCTCGGTAATCAGCCCAGACTCGCGCAGGTGCTTGAGGGACTGGCGCATGGTGACCATCCCCAGCCCGCTACCGGTTTCGAGGACCGTCCCCAGCTGGTGCAGCTTGCCCTCCCGGATGAGATTGGCCGCAGCCGGGGTGCACAGGAGGAGTTCGAACGCCGCCACCCTCCCGCGGCCGTCGGCCCGCGGGATCAGCTGCTGGGCCGCCACGGCCAGGAGGCACCCGGCCAGCTGCACGCGCACCTGGTTCTGCTGCCCGGCGGGGAAGGCGTCCACGATGCGGGCCACCGTCTGGGCGGCGTCGATGGTGTGCAGGGTGGCCATCACCAGGTGCCCGGTTTCCGCGGCCGTGATGGCAGTGGCAATGGTTTCCAGGTCCCGCATCTCGCCGATCATGATGACGTCGGGATCCTCGCGCAGGGCGGCGCGCAGCCCGGCCGGGAAGCTGGAGGTGTCCGTTCCCACCTCCCGCTGGTGCACCACGCTGCGCCGGTGACGGTGCAGGTACTCGATGGGGTCTTCGAGGGTGATGATGTGGACTTCGGCGTTCCGGTTGATGGTGTCGATGAGGGAGGCCAGGGTGGTGGATTTGCCGCTTCCCGCGGGACCGGTCACCAGCATGAGGCCCTTGGGCGAAAAGGCCGCCGCCACCAGGGCGGGGGGAATGCCCAGTTCGTCCGGGGGAGGCACCTCGGTGGGGATGACCCGGATGGCGAAGGCGATGGTCCCGCGCTGGCGGAACACGTTGATCCGGAAGCGGCCCAGCCCCGCCACCCCGTACGAGAAGTCCACCTGACCGGAGGCCTCCAGCTGCCCGCGCTGCTCCGGAGTGGTCACCTCGTGCAGAAAACCCTCCAGGTGCTCGGGGCCCAGCGCCGGCGAGGAAGTCCTCTCCAGGCGGCCGTCTACCCGAAGGACCGGGGGCAAGCCCACCCCCAGGTGGAGGTCCGAGGCCCGCCTGGCCACGGCCATCTCGAGCAACTCCAGAAGGGTCAAGGCGCCGTCACTCTCCCCCGAAGGCCACACGCCTGGCTTCCTCCAGCGAGATGATGCCCAGCAGCGCCTTCCGGATGGCGTCCTGCTCCAGGGTGCGCATGCCGGAACCCACCGCATACTCGTGGATCGCGGCCGCCGGTTGCCGGGCCAGGATGAGGTCGCGCACCCCCTGATCCACGGGCAGCAGCTCGAATATGCCCACGCGCCCCTGGAATCCCCTCTCCTCGCAGCGCGGGCAGCCCCGCGCCCGCTTGAGCTCCACCGGACCGGGGGGCAGGGAAAGGGCGGCACGCTCGGGTGCGTCCTCCGGCACGACGTAGGACTCCGCGCAGTACGCGCACAGCCGCCTGGCCAGGCGCTGGGCCAGGACCGCACGCAGGGCGGAGGCAACCAGGAACGGTTCCAGGCCCATCTCGAGCATCCGGCTGATGCTCTGAGCCGCCCGCCCGGTGTGGAGGGTACTCAGCACCAGGTGACCCGTGAGGGCGGCCCGCACGGCGATCTCCGCCGTCTCCGGGTCACGGATCTCCCCCACCATGATGATGTCCGGGTCCTGGCGCAGGATGGCGCGCAGGGCCACTGCGAAGGTGAGGCCGGCCTTCTCGTTGATCTGGACCTGGTTCACGCCGGGGATGTGGTACTCCACGGGATCCTCCACCGTGACCAGGTTCAGTCCGGGATCGTTCAGCCAGATCAGGGAAGCGTGCAGGGTGGTGGTTTTGCCCGACCCGGTGGGACCGGTCACCAGGACCATCCCCCGTGCCTGGCGCAGGATCTCCCGGTATGTCTCCAGCGCGTCGGGGCCAAAGCCCAGGTCCTCCAGGCGGGTGATGGCCTGGGCGCGGTCCAGCACCCTGATGCTCACCTTCTCCCCGTGCACCATGGGCAGGGTGGAAACGCGGAGGTCCACCGACCTCCCCTGGTGCTCCACCCGGAAGGCACCGTCCTGGGGCAACCTGCGGACGGATATGTCCATGCCGGCCATCAGCTTGATGCGGGAAATGACGGGAGCCTGGGCCGCCCGCGGCACATCCACCATCTCGCGCAGCACGCCGTCCACCCGGATCCGGACCCGCGCCCCCTGCTCCTGGGGCTCTATGTGGATGTCGGACGCGCGCGCGGCCAGGGCCTGCTCGATGATGCTGCTCACCAGCTTGACCACGGGGGCCTGCTCGACCAGTTCCCGCAAGCGGAAAATCTCGATTTCCTGGGGCTCCTCGGCGGTGAGCGATTCTTCCAGAGCCCCCATCTGGTAAGCGCGCCGCAGGGCGTCGTCCAGCGCCCGGCCCGGCACCACCACCGGCTGCACGGTGAGTCCCGTGAGCAGACTCACGTCCTCCTGGGCCAGCAGGTCCAGGGGATTGGCCATGGCCAGCTCCAGGACCTGTCCGCGGCGGGACAGGGGCAACACCCGGTGCCTCCTGGCCACCTGCTCGGGGACGAGCTTCACCGCCTCCCGCTCCCAGTTCACCGTGGGCGAGAAGGGAAGGCCCAGTTGCTGGGCCAATGACCGGGCCAGGTCCTCCTCACTGAGGATCCCCAGCTTGACCAGGGCTTCGCCCAGCCTGGTCCCCGACTTGCGCGCCTGCTCCAGGGCCTGCTCCAGCTGGGCGGGGCTGATCCGCCCGGATTCCACCAGGATTTCTCCCAGCCGCCTGGGTGGGATGACCATCGCCCCCCGACATCTTTCGACTTCTCGTTCGCCTTCGGGCTGCTAAATCCTTCTGGAGGCGAGGTCCTGCCAGTGCCTTTCCACTTCGGCGCGTAACTGGGCCAGGCTGCCCTCGTTGGGTATCACGCGGTCCGCCCGGCGCACCTTCTCCTCAAGGGGCATTTGCGCCCGCATACGCGCCTCGGCCTCGCGGGGGGAGAGACCGGTGCGGCGGCAGAGCCGCTCGATCTGCTGCTCCCGGGTGCACGTCACCACCCAGACCTCGTCCACCATGCCCTCCATGCCGGCTTCCAGGAGCAGGGGCGCGTCGACCACCAGCACCTGCACGCCCTCATTCCGGGCCTCCTCGATCCGCTGGCGGATCATCTCGACGATGGGGGGATGGGTGATGGCGTTCAGGTCGGCGAGAGCCTGCGGGTCCCCGAAGACGATATCCGCCAGGCGTTTGCGGTCGAGGGAACCGTCCGCCCGCAGGATCCGGGGTCCGAACCGCTCCACGACCTTCCCCAGCACCGGGCTCCCCGGTGCCAGTACCTCCCGGGCCACCTGGTCGGCATCAACTACCCGGGCCCCGAGTTCGCGCAGCAAGGAGGCAACCGTGCTCTTGCCGCAACCGATTCCGCCCGTCAGCCCCACCACCAGCAACCCCGCACTCCCCCCATCCCACCCCCAGCGGCACCCATCGGTGCCAGCCCGGGCACCATCGTCACTCTGGGAGGCGCCTTCAGGGGGACTGCCACCACCAGTCGTGCATGTTCCAGTGCCAGCCGTAGGGGGATGCCGCCGGCCCCATCAGACCCGGTCTCACCGCCAGGTACACGCGCTCCGTCCAGAGCGGAAAGAAGGGGACATCGCGGCACAGGAGGTCTGCTACCTGCTGAACCAGGGACTTCCTCGTGGTGGGGTCCAGTTCCTGCCGCAGGCGGTCGAGCAGGGTATCCATGGAGGCCTGCCGGTAGGCGAATACGTTGCCGCCACCACCCGCCACCGGGATCTGCCCCGAATGCAAGAGGGGGCTGAGGTCCGGGTTGGCCGGGAAGGGCTGGGGGATGAGGGCAAGCTCGTAGTCAAAAGGCGGCAGCAGGCGGGATATGAAGGCGTCGGCCTCCTCCTCACTCACCGTCACCTTGATACCGGCAGTGCCGAGGTAGGCTGCGATAAGCCGGGCGGCCCGGGTGCGTAGGGGGTCGTCTCTCGACACCATGAGCCGCAGGGGAGGTACTTCCCCCGCCCGTTCGAGCAATTGCCGCGCCGCGGCCGGGTCGTACGGCCCCCACGGCACCTCGGGGGGATAGGCCCAGGAGATGAGAGGGAGGGCGAAGGTGACCTCGCGCACGTCCAGCTCGGTGGCCAACCCGTGGCGGTCGATGGCCAGCACCATCGCGCGGCGGAGTTCAACCGGCACTCGCTCGCAGTTGAAGGCCAGGGCCATGTAGTAGGGCTGGTGGGTCTCCAGGACTCGCCACCCTGCCCCCCGCACCAGCCCCGCGTCGGCGGGCAGCACAGGCCCGAGGTCCACCTCTCCCCGGAGCACGGCGCGCGTCGCCTCTGCCAGTGAGGGGTAAACGCGCACCACGAGGCCATCCAGGTGGGGTCGCCCCCGGTGATGGCGCAGGTGGGGGAGCAGGGTGATCTCCCGCAGCCCGCCCTCCTGCGGGCCGCCGACCTTGCCCGGGGCCGCCGCGCCCTGCACGATCTCCCCCTGGGCGGGATCGAGGCGGAAGGGACCCGTTCCCACCGGGCGCCGGCCGAAGGGCGGCGCCGAGCCCTCGCCGCCAACCCCCGCATCGCCCGTGGCCGGCCCGGAGGCCAGCAGGTGGGCGGGCAGGATGGGGACCCCAGCCAGCCAGTACGGGAAGCCGGCGTCAGGATGGCTCAGGAAGAACCGCACGGTGCGGCTGTCCACCTTCTGCCAGGTTAAGCCGGGAAAGGGCTCCGGATGCAGGCGGAGGCTGAAGAGCACATCGTCGCAGGTGACCGGCCGCCCGTCGTGCCACACGGCGTCCGGACGCAGGCGCACGGTCCAGTACGCTCCGCCGCGCCCGCCCGCCCAGCCCACCGCCAGGTCGGGGAACACCTCCCCCCCCCCGTCCACACCTGCCAGCGCGGAGAAAAGAAGCCCCGCCAGGGCCCGCTCTGCGGGCGAATCTGCCTCCCGGGGATCGAGGGACGAGACCTCGCCCACCAGGGCCAGCCTCACCGTCCCCCCCTCCTGCACCCGCGTGGTGGGCACACTCGTGGCTGGCTGCTGCCGGCATCCCCCCAGTCCCGGTACCGGCAGGAGAGGCAGAAGCACGAAGAGCACAACAACCAGGGCCCCGCCCGGACGGCCGATGGCCCCTGCCCCCGCCCGGTTCCCCCGATCACCTCGCCGCCCACGGTGCTTGGGGAGGGCGGGGTCTCCGCACCTATGCACGATAGTTCCTCCCGCCCCTATTTTTGGCAGCGCGGGCAAAAGTATGTGCTGCGGCCGCCCAGCCGCTGCCTGGCCACGGGAGTGCCGCAGCGCGGGCAGGCTTCCCCCTCTCTCCCGTACACACACAGGCGCGAGACGAACTCGCCGGGCCGGCCTTCACCGTCCCGGTAGTCGGAGAACGTGGTCCCCCGGGCGGCAATGGCTTCCTCCAGGACCTCCCGCAGGGCATCGCGCAGGGTCTCCACCTCACGCTCGCCTAGGTCTCCGGCCGGGCGCAGGGGGTGCACTCCCGCCCGGTGGAGAGCCTCATCTGCGTATATATTCCCGATCCCGGCCATTATGTGCTGGTCCAGCAACACTGCCTTCACGGGGGCCCTGCGTCCTGCCAGCATTCCCCGCAGCACCTCGGTGGTGAAACTTCCGTCCAGGGGCTCGGGCCCCAACCGCAGGCGCGGGTGATCGCCCAGGGAACTGCCGGGCAACAGTTCAAGGTAGCCAAAACGCCGGGTGTCCTGGTAGGAGAGTGCTCCGCGGTCGAAGGAAAACCGGGCGTGCACATGGCGGTCGGGGGCGGGGTCTCCCGGCGGAAGAAAGATGAGCCGGCCCGTCATCCCCAGGTGAACGTGCAGCACCAGATCGCCCAACGCCGGCCCACCTGAGCCGGCCGACCGCTCCGCCCCCCCGCCTCCATCGGCCGACCGCGCCGCCGCCCCGCCTGGCGGCTGGTCTGAGGCGCCCGGCCGTGATGCGGCATCGCCGTGCGCCGAACCGGGCGAACGGGACAGGGAAATGAGGAGGTGCTTGCCCCGCCTGTCCAGCCCGGTGACGTAGCAACCCACCATGGCGGCCGGGTCCTGGCCCCGCCACACCGTGGGGGTGAACAGGTGCACCGCCCGCACCACCTGTCCCAGCAGGTAGGGGATCAGGGTGCGCCGGATGGTTTCCACTTCAGGCAGTTCAGGCATAGTTCTCCGGGTTCAATTCCGTGGCGCACTCAGAGGGGGGAGAGGTCGTACCAGGAGGGCCCGGCCTTGAGGTCCACCCGCAGCGGTACCGCCAACTCCATGACATTCTCCATGCAGGAGCGCACCAGGCGGGCGGCCTCCCCCAGTTCCTCGCGCGGGACCTCCAGGATCAGTTCGTCGTGCACCTGCAGGATGATGCGGGCGCGCAGGCCCCGCGCGCCCAGTTCCCGGTGCAGGTTGACCATGGCCAGCTTGATGACGTCGGCGGCGCTGCCCTGCAGGGGGGTGTTGATGGCAGTACGCTCGGCGAATCCCCGCTCCTGGGGATTGCGGCTGAGGATGCCGGGCAACTGGCGACGGCGCCCCATCAGCGTGGTGACGAACCCCTGCGTGCGGGCCTCCCCCAGGATGCCGTCGATCCACCTGCGCACCCCCGGATAGCGGAGGAAGTAGCTGGTGATGTACTCGCGGGCTTCCCCCCGGCCGATGCCCAGTTGCTGGGCCAGGCCGAAGTCGCTTATCCCGTATACGATGCCGAAGTTGACCGCCTTGGCCCGCGAGCGCATCTCATCGGTCACCTGATCCAGGGGAACCCCGAACACCTCCGAGGCCGTGCGGCGGTGGATATCCTCCCCCGCGCGGAAGGCCTCGATGAGCACGGGGTCGCCGCTTACGTGGGCAAGCAGGCGCAGTTCGATTTGGGAGTAATCCCCCGACAGGAAGACCCAGCCCTCCTCGGGGATGAATATCCCGCGGATGCGACGGCCCAACTCGTCCCGTACCGGGATGTTCTGCAGGTTGGGATCGTTGGAGGAGAGCCGCCCCGTTGCGGTCACCGCCTGATTGAAGGTGGTGTGAACGCGGCCGGTGCCGGGGTTCACCAGGGCCGGCATGCCGTCCAGGTAGGTCCCCTTGAGTTTGACCAGGGTACGGTGCTCCAGGATCTTCTCGACCACGGGGTGCACCGCACGCAACTCCTCGAGGGCCTCCGCGCTGGTGGAGTACCCCGTCTTGGTCCGGTGTTTGGCCGGCAACCCCAGCTTGTCGAAGAGCACTTCCTGCAACTGGTGGGTGGAGTTGATGTTGAAGGTGCACCCGGCCAGGCGGTAGACCTCGTGGGCCACCGCCTCGATGCGGCGCCCGAAGTCCTCGGCCAGATCGCGCACCCGCCCCAGGTCCACCCGCACCCCTACCCATTCCATGGCCGCCAGCACCGGCAGCAGGGGCATCTCAACCCCATCCATCAGGGGGGCCAGCGCGGCTGCCTCCAGTTCCGCCCGCATGGGGGTAACCAGGTCCCGACAGCAGGCAGCCTGCGCCCCCAGGAAAGAGGCTGCGGTGCGTAGATCCAGGGCGCCGAAGGGCAGGGCCTGCCGGCCCTTCCCCAGCACGTCCTCGCGGGCGGGCACCGCCCGGCCCAGGTACTGCTGCGCCAGTTGCGGCAGCGGGTACGCCGACCGGGTGGGATCCAGCAGGTACGCCGCCAGCAGGGAGTCGAAGACCAGCCCGCGGGGCCGCACGCCGTGGCCGAGGAGCCACACCACCAGGGGCTTGAGGTCGTGCCCGCTCTTGGGAAGGGATTCATCCTCCAGCAGGGGCGCCAGCCTTCCCAGCAGGTCCTCGCAGCGCACGCCCCGTCCATCCGGCACCAGGGCCACGTAGAGGACCTGACCCGGTGCCGCCAGCGCCAACCCCGCCAGGGAAGCCCTCACTGCCGGCGACCCTTCCAGGTGGGCGGCCAGCCCCAGGGTACCCCGTGCGCAGGCAGCCAGCAGGGCGGGCCAGGCCTCATCCAGCCGGGCCACCGAGTCCACCGCCACCACCTCTGGCCCTACCGCGGACGCCACCGCCTCGGCCCCGGCCGCGAAGTCCACGCCCGCCACCCCGGGTGCTGCAGAGCCCCCCCGTACCACCTCGGCTGCTGCGGCGTCCGCCCGCACCCCCTCGGGCCCGGCTGCCCCCACCGGCCCCAACCGCTCCCGGCCCGCTTCTTCAGGCTTCCCCAGCACCGCCTGCAACCGCTGCCACACCGTGCGCAATTCGAGCTTGCCGAGCAGTTCTTTCGCCTGGGCCAGGTCCCCGGGCTCCCAGCGGCAGGCGGTCAGATCCACCTCCACGGGGACGTCGGCATCGATGGTGGCCAGCCGGCGGGAGAGCAGTGCCTGGTCGCGATACGCCACCAGAGCCTCCCTCACCCGGCGGTTCTCCTGCACCTCGTGGGCGTGGTCCAGGACGGCCTCCAGGCTGCCCCAGCGCTGGATCAACCGGTAGGCGATCTTCTCCCCGATGCCGGGGACGCCCGGTATGTTGTCGGAAGCATCCCCCATCAGCCCCTTCACGTCGGGGACCTGCTCGGGCGTGATGCCAAAGTCCCGCTCCACCGCCTCCCGGTCGTAGCGGGCCATCTCGGTAATACCCCGCCGGGTAAGCACTACCTGCACGTCACCGTCCACCAGTTGCAGGGCGTCCCGGTCCCCCGTGACGATGAGGACCTCGAGTCCCGCCTCCTTCCCCACCCGGGCCAGCTTGCCCAGGAGGTCGTCGGCCTCGTAGCCCTCCTTTTCGAAGATGGGCACCCCCAGCGTCTCCAGCACCCGCTTGAGCAGAGGCACCTGGGCCCGGAATTCCTCGGGGCTGCCGCCCCGCTGGGCCTTGTAGGCCTCGTACTCCGCATGGCGGAAGGTAGGCTCAGCCCGGTCGAAGGCCACCGCCAGGTAGCCGGGGCGCTCCTCTTCCACCAGGCGGAGCATCATGGTCAGGAAACCGTGAATGGCACCCGTCGGTACGCCCTCGGACGTTTTGAGGTCCGGCAGGGCCCAAAATGCCCGGTGGGCCAGGCTGTTCCCATCGATGAGCACCAGGCGCTCGCGGGCCAGAGCAACCACCCCCCAATCGGACCAACGTTCATGTTAGCACACGGTCCACCGGCTGTAAACGACGGTGACGACCCACCACAAATGTAAGGGGCGGCGGGCCAGCAGAAGTAGAAAAGGCCGGGTATGATGCACCCGGCCTCGTTGACGCCGGTTATTGGTCAGCGGTGCCAGCGCCCCGGTCCGAAGCGGGCGTAAACCAACCAGGCCAGTCCGGCCAGCATCAGGACCGGGAAGGCCTGGGCCACGTATACGATTGCCTCCTGTCCCAGTCGTTCCATGGCGCGCACCGTCCCGAGGAATGCCACCCCCGCCCTCTGCCAGGGGCTCAGGGTGGCCGCGATCCCCACTTCGTTCAGCACGACTTGCAGGGAGGCCTTGTCCAGGTCCTCCCGCAGGTACTCCATGCGGGCCTGCAGCGATTCAATGTCGGCCTGCAACCGGTACAGTTCGTACTGTATGCGCAACACCTCATCGATGTTGCGGGCGCTGGACAGCATGTCCTCCAGGGCCTTCTCCTGGGCGCGCATGATGCGCAGGCGCGCCTCCGCGTCCACCCAGTCCTGGGTCAGACTGCGCGTGGTCACCCTCTGCCCCAGGGCACGACCCAGGGCGCGCGCCTCCTGCATGACCCCGCTCAGTTCCTTGGCCGGGACCCGCACCACCACCACGGCCTGGCGCCTGCCCTCCTGCGTGGTAACGGTCGAGTCCTGCAGGTAGCCCCCCACCCGCTCCGCCAGAGCAGTAAGGGAAGCGATGGCCCGGTCAACGTTGACTACCTGCAACTCCATCTCGCCCCGCAGGGCCGCCCCCGGGCCCGGCACCTCTCCTGCGGTGAACCCGGTCCCGCCCGGACTCAGCTGGGGGCGAACGCCCGGCGCCACGGCGGGCCCGGCAATGGTCCCCAACCCGGCCGTCCGGTCGGTGCTGGCCACCTCGCCGCCCGTGAGCACGCGGTCGTCCCCGGTCCCCACCGACCCCTTCCCGAACAGCGCATCCGGTGTCACGCCGTCACCCGAGGCGAGGCCCCACAGGCCGGAGGGCTCCCGGGCCACCGGTACCCACCAACCACGGCCCACACCCGCCACCGCTGTCAGGCTGGAGACCAGGAATACCACCAGGCAGGCCACCGCCAGGGCATGTGCCCAGGCGGGATGGGAGGGAACCCGGGAGGGGAGCAGACGTGCCAGTCTGGGCCACCAGGATCTCCGCGTCAACCTGCCGTGAAGCGCCTCCCCGAACCCGGCCGGGAGAGGCTCCTCGGGCAAAGAACCCAGGGCATCCACCAGCGCCTGCAACTCGGCCAGCTCAGACCGACAATCCTCACACTGCTCCAGGTGCTGTTCCAGATGCGCCCGCTCCGCAGCCGGGAGTTCGCCGTCTATATACGGGGACAAGAGATCGCGTGCCTGGTGGCAGTTCAACGGCCCGGCCTCCCTCTGTCCCTACTGACGTTTTCCCCCGAAAAAAGTTCCTGGGAGGCAAACCTTGCCTTGAGGGCATTTCGTGCCCGGTTGAGCCGCGATTTGACCGTCCCCAGCGAGATGTCCAGCACCCGGGCGATTTCCTCGTAGGCCATGCCCTCTATGTCACGCAGCACCAGCACGGCCCGGAACTCCGGGTTGAGGGAGCGAATGCCCTCCCAGATGGCGTCGCGCACCTCCCGCGTCTCCACTGCCTCCACCGGGTCGCCGGAGCTGGAGACGAACTGGCGCGGCGTGACCTCTCCCTCCACCGAGGTGACGGGCTCATCCAGGGACACGGCCGGGTGCCGGCGGCGCCGCCTGGCCTCGTCCCGGCACACGTTGAAGGTGATGCGGTACAGCCAGGTGGAAAAGGCGCAATCCCCGCGGAAATCGCGCAGGCTCACGAAGGCACGCAGAAAGGCCTCCTGCGCCAGATCGCTGGCGTCTTCGGGGTTGCGGCTCAGGCGCAGGGCCAGGTTGTAGACTTTCTGCATATACGGCGCAATGAGTTCCTCGAAGGCCTCCACGTTGCCGCGCCTGCACCGCTCGATGAGGCCTTCGGCATAGCTATCCAGAGGAACCCCCTCCATTCAAAGGGCCAGAAAGCTAGTTCGACACCTCGTGCCCAACTCCTTTCTCTCCCAGCCAGGGACCTTCAACCAGCAACCGCAGTTCGGCCTCCGCCCGGGCCGGCGCCGCCACCGACAGCAGCACCGGACCCTCCCCCGTCCAGCCCAGCGCATCCTGTGCCAGGGGCAGGGCCTCCTCAGGCCAGGCACAGAGTTCGGCCACCAGGTGGGGCCTGACCTCCATCCTGCGGTAGGGATCGGGCCACACCATCAGGGTCGCTCCCCAGCTGGCAGGATCAACCACCACCCTCTCATACACTATTCGCAGCGGCAGTGTCGGGTACGCCCACCGCCACAGCAACGCCACATCCCTTTCCGACAGCCTCACGCACCCCCGGGAAACCGCCTTCCCGATGGAGCCGGGAGCATTGGTACCGTGAAGCCCGTAGCCGGCCAGGCTCAGGGCGAAGAACCGCGAACCCAGGGGGTTCTCCGGTCCCGGAGGAACGGGCGGGCCACCCTCGGGCGGGTACCAGGTGGGGTGCATGCGCCGGGCGACGATGTGATAAATGCCCGTGGGCGTGGGCTCGGACGGCTTCCCGATGGCGACGGGATAGCACCCGCGCAAGAGCCCATCCCTCCACACCTGCAGCCGCAGAGACGGCAGATTGAGCAGGAGGAAGTCACCCGGGAACAGCTCCGCGTCACCCGGGAAGACCTCCGCCCGCGTCGACCTGCTTTCAGCCGTGCGGGCCCCGCCGCCCGCCACCGCTGTACCGACCCACCGGCCGCCAGCGCTGCCCTGCCGCACCAGGACCACCACCAGGACCGACGCCAGGACCAGGTCCAGCACCAGAACCCACACCGGCACGGGGACCAGGAAACCCCGAGACAGCCGCCTGACTGCCAGGGAGGATCACGCTCCGCCCTAGCAATCTATGCCGGCGCCCCGCCTCAGATCTACACCCCCACCCCCGCCATCGAGGCACCTGATTCCTTCATGCCATCTCAATTTCTTCCAGGGAGCCGGGCCGCCACCCACCGCCTGGGGCAAGGCTGGCTCCCAAGGGAGTCCGTCAAAAACCGTCGTACCCCGCGCGTCAAAAACTGAAGTGTGGGGGCGGGACGAAAGGACAGCCGTGGGAATCAGCCTATCGTAACCTGAATGCTGCCAGCTTTTAGGTCAGAAATAGCTGATCTATGCTGATGGCAGAAGGCAATATGCCTGAGAATAGCCTGACATCCTGCCTGGCCGCGGCCTCAGGCGGGGTGCCACCACGCCTCCGCCGACTACAGTCCTTCAAAAATTGACGGACGGGGTTCGCCAGAAAATGACGAACGCCCGCTGTTGCTTCCGGCCCTGCGGACTTCCGGTCGCTTCCGGCCGGCGGAGTTGC
>JACIYH010000045.1 GCA_014360055.1 Bacillota bacterium
CCCCCGTGGGGAGAACCTCTCTGGTGAGGATGCTCCCAGCGCGGGCAATCTATTCCTTTGCGGCCGCCTCAGGCTGCCCCGGGCCCGGGCGCCGCTGCAAATGCGGGCGGGCCCGCCCCGGGGGCCGGAACCCCCTCGGGAGCGGACCCGCGCAGGCACCCGCCGATGGCCGTCTCTTACTGCGAAGAACGGGCGGGGCGGAAGTAGCGGATGTCCTGCCAGCGCCCCTTGCGTTCGTCGGCAAACACCGGCTCCACCAGCAGACCGATACATAGTTCGTCGCGGGGCACCTCACCCAGCAGGTGGATGATGCCCCCGCAGGTGCCGGGGAAAGAGATGAACGCCACCACCTGCGGCTCGGCCAGAGGGGCATCATCCAGGTCCCGGTGCAGGATGGTGAAACTCTGCACCACCCCGGGCGGCTTCACTTCCTCCCATTCCTCGGTGCGGCGGAAGCAGTCGGCGCAGTACATCTGGGGGGGCAGGTAGCGGCGGCCGCACTCGGGGCAGGTTGCCGCCAGCAGCTTCCCCTCCATGAGGCTCCGGAAGAATTTCTCCCCCGCTATACCGTAGGTGTACTGGTGCCACACCCCCTGCTCGCCGTAAAGGGGTGGGGCGTCCTGCCAGCGGGACGGCTTCTCCAGGCCGGCCATCACCCCTCACCTCCCCCGCATCCGCAGGCGTCCGTCCCCGACGTCGTGGGGGCGGCCCGGTCGGCGCCCACGGCCCCGCCGCACCCGCATCCACCCGGCTCGGTTGCACCCTCGTCCCGGCAGGGCGCGAAGTACAGGATGTCGGTGATGGCCCCCTGCCGCTCGGCCGGTGGCTTCCACACCGCCCGCACGGGCATGCCCACCTTCACGCGGCGCAGGATCTCCTCCAGGGTGTCTCCCACCTCGCCCAGGAGGTGCATGATGCCCATCCCTGGGCTGGCCCCATCGAGTTCGATCACCGCCGGTACCCGGGGCACGGCGGACCGGCTGGCGTCCCAGTTCACGTACGACACCGAGAAGGTGTTCACCCGCCCGGTATCGCACACCTCTACCCAGCGCACGGTGGGACGGAAGCACCACTCGCAGAACATGCGGGGCGGCACCACGATGCGGTCGCAGCCCGGGCACCAGCGCCCGTAGATCTTCCCTTCCTTCAGCGCGCGGAAGAACCGGCTCAAGGCGGCACCGGTGTCCCAGGCGTACTGGGCCTTCACGTGCCACTCGGTGGTGAGTACCCTGCCTTCCCCGATGTCGCGGTCCTTGAGGGGAATCCCGGGATAGTCGCGGATATGCACGCTCATGCTCACACCCCCAGTACCACGACGGTTCCCACCTGCATGAGGTCACCCCAGGCCTGGGCCAACCCGGTGCGCACGGGCCGGGAGACCTGCCGTGCCCCCGCCTCGCCCCGCAGCTGCCAGAAGATCTCCGCCACCTTCATGAGGCCGGCGGCGGCGATGGGGTTGCCCACCCCCAGCAGACCCCCCGAGGGACACACCGGCAGCTCACCGTCGCGCTGCGTGACGCCTTTCTCCAGCAGGCGGGGAGCCTCGCCCTTGTCGCAGAGGAGCAACCCCTCCATGTGGTGCAGTTCCTTGTACGCGAAGGGGTCGTAAGCCTCCACCACGTCGATCTCCCGCCGCGGGTTGGTTATGCCCGCCATCTCGTAGGCCATGCGGGCGGCGTACTCCACGTATTTGGGGTAGTAGAGGTCGCGGTTCGTCCAGTAGGACGAATCCAGGTGCCACCCCACCCCCTTCACCCACACGGGCCTGTCGGTTATGCGCTTGGCCACCCGCTCGGAGACCATGACGATGGCGGCAGCGGCGTCCGTCACCGGCGACACCATGAGCCGGGTGACGGGCCACACCATGACCTCCGAGCCAACGATTTCCTCCACGCTGTAGTTGCCCGGGATGCCCTCCTGGGCACAGGGGTGGTCGAGGCCGTTCCTCTTGTTCTTTACCGACACCAGGGCGATGGTCTCCTGGGGGACTTTGTGCACCTGCATGTAGCGGTTCATCTCGAGGGCGAAGATCCAGAGCAGGTTCACCCCCAGGGGCCGCTCCAGGAACTGGTCGTAGATGCCGTTGAAGGCCGCCTGGGGGTGGGGCAGGCAGGAGGACATCTTCTCCTCGGCCACCACCAGCACGGTGTCGAAGTGCCCGGAGGCCACGTGGTACCACCCGTGGATGGCCGCGAACACCCCCGAGCCGCCCCCCACGAAAGAGCGCATGTAGGGCTTGCGGAACCCGCCCGCCCCGTCGGCCAGGTACTCCCCCTTCATGTGCACCCCGTCGAAGACGTCCGGCGCGGTGGCCATCACCACCGCCTCCACGTCCCGCGGGCGCAGGCCGGCCGCGTCCAGTGCCATGCGGGCGGCCTCGAAGCACAACTCTTTACCCGTCTCCTGGGCCCGGCGCATGAAGCGGGTGAGGCCGGCGCCCACCACTGCTACCCTGTTCTGATATCCCATCGTGCCTCACCCCTCCTAGCGGGCCAGGACGGCCACGGCACCGGCGGCGGTGGGAATGCCGCGCCACGACTGGGCCAGCCCCACTTCGGCACCCGGCACCTGGCAGGCGCCCGCCTCGCCGCGCAACTGCCAGACCACTTCCGCCACCTGCCGCAACCCGGAGGCATCCAGCAGGTAGCCCGCGCCCAAATTGCCGCCGGAGGGGTTCACGGGCAACTGGCCGCACCGCGAGAAGAAACCCTCCTTCAGCATGGCGGCCGCGTCCCCCGGCCGGGCCAGCCCCAGGGCCTCCAGGTGCTGCAGTTCCTTGTACGAGAAAGTGTCATCCACCTCGGCCAGATCCAGCTCCCGCACCGGGTCCCGGATGCCGGCCATGCGGTAGGCCCGGGCGGCGGCCAGTTCGCAGTACACGGCCCGTCCCCAATCCTGCTGACCGAGGTCGGGCGTGTCCTGGGCCCAGCCGATCCCCCGGATGAACACAGGGTCGTCACGCAGTTCCCGGGCCACCTCCTCCGTGGCCAGCACCAGCACCACTGCCCCGTCCGCGTAAGGGGCCACGTCCAGTTCCTTGAGGGGTTCCGCCAGCGGCTCGGAGGCCAGCACGTCCTCCGGCTCCACCGCCGCCGGGTGGGCGGCCCATGGGTTATCCAGGGCGTGCCGGCGGTTCTGGGCCACCACCCGGGCGCAATCCAGTTCCGTGTAGTCGCGCTCGGCCAGGAAGCGGCGCATCCCCAGGCCCGCCACGAAGCGCGGGTTCAGTCCCAACGGCCGCACGAAGACGGGGTCCAGGGCGAAGGCCTCAATGTGGGAAGGATAGAGCACGTTGGACGGCTTGGCGTGGCCCTCCACCACGGCGATGCGGAACCGCCCCGTCTGAAGCTGCATCACCGCCGCGCCCAGGGCGGTGATGCCGTCAGCGCAGATGGTGTGTACGGGCTTGAGGACAGCCCCCAGCTGGTCCGGTACGTATTCGTCGAAGATGGCCGTGCCTTCCCAGTAATCCTCGGACACGGCCACAAAGGTATCCACGTCTTTGGGGGCGATGCCGGCGTCTTCGTAAGCCCTGACCGCTGCTTCGTAGACCAGCTCCCGGAAAGAAGCGCAGGTAGACAGTGACCGCAGCGGCGTGGCGCCCACGCCCACGATTGCGACTCGCATTTGGTGCCCTCCTCGCATTGGCCTGGTCGGACAACCTCAGCCAGCTCTACAGGGCAGGGCACCACCTCCCCCCGGTTATTCGCCCTGGAAGCAGCTAGCTCCTGCCGCAGGTCCTTCCTCCCCGGCAGCAGCCTACTTATCATCCCGATTATAGATCTCTTGACAACCTTTGCAAGCGTGTATATAATGTCCAGCAGAAGAAAGATCCTCTCAGGGAGGAGGTATCTGCTATGTCATTGATGCGGTGGGATCCTTTCCGGGATCTGGTGGAGATCCAGCGCAACCTGGAAGACCTGTTCCGCCGCACCTTCAGCGCCTGGGATCAACCTCTGGCGCCGGTGCGCACTACGGGATGGACGCCCGCCCTGGACGTCATCCAGAAGGAGGGGGAACTCCTGATCAGGGCGGAACTGCCCGGAGTCGACCCGGAGCAGGTCGAGGTAACGGTGGAGGACAATCGCCTCACCATCAGGGGCGAACGCAAGGAGCAGATTGAAGTAGAAAAGGAAAACTGGCTGCGGCGTGAACTGCGTTACGGCTCCTTCGAGAGGTGCCTGACCCTCCCCGCCGAAGCCGACACCGAAAAGATCAAGGCCACCTATCGGAACGGCGTGCTGGAAATCACGGTACCCTACCAGCCGGCAGCAAAGCCGCGCCGGCTCACCATCGACGTGGAAAAGCCCAAGAAGTGATAACCGGGCTCTGAAGCAACGGGCGGCGCCGCCACCCGGCCCCGCCCCTCCTTTTTGGCGCGGCCACCACCGGACCGCGCCACTCTTTCGCCTGCGCGAAGGGCTGACGCACGGCGTTCCATTTCGTCCCCCGACCCCCCGGTGGGGCAACTACCTCGGCCGGACACCCGCCTGCACCGGTAGGGCCACCGAACTAAGGGCCGTGCCCAGCACCCTGGCCAGGGCGAGGGTGGCCGCGGCGTCCGCTATGTGGTGCAGGGCCGTCCCCACCCCCACCTGGATGAGGGCAAAGGCCACGGGAAAGCCGAAGGCCAGCACAACCAGCGCCTCGCCCAGGGCGTGTACGGGCAGGGCCACCACCAGGGCTGACCAGAGGGGCCAGCCCCGCCTGACCAGGAGGGCGCCCAACACACCCCAGAAAACGTGTACGAAAGCCCGTCCCGCCACCGCCGGCCCCAGCGTCACCAGGAAGCCGAACGTAGAACCCAGTCCCACGAAGACGGCCACCGCCGGACTCACCAGCATGGCCAGCATCTCGGGGACGTGGGAAAAGAGTGTGGCGGAGAAGGGCGGTATCACCACCTGAAGGTAACCCCGAAAGACGATGGGGATCAATAGGGCCAGTGCCGTGAGCAACCCACCCACCACGACCTCCTTAGGCCGCACGCTCCCACCTCCGTCCGGCCCCCAGCATAACAGGTGTCTTTACACGTGTCAAGACCTGGTCGAGTTACGTGGTCGAGTTACGGTGCTCCGGGGGACCCCTCCAGCAGATAACCCTTCTCGCGCAGCCGGGCACGGGCAGTTTCGATGGCATCGGGGTGGGAGGCTTCCAGGGTGTGCAGGTGCACGCCGCCCGTCAGGCTGGAGAGCAGGGCCGCCCCCGAATCGGCCACCCGCTCCAGGAAAGCCGTCACGTCGTCGGGGGTGTCCAAAAGGAGGAGACCCCGCAGTTCCCCGTAAATGGGATGTTCAACCACCACGTCCAGAACGCGCACCCCCGCCTCTACCAGGGTGTAAAGCTCGTCCCCGGTTTGGGCGGGGGAATGCCGGACCGCGATCACCGTACGGTAGGGACGGGCGGGCGCACCGGGACCCAGCCGGTATCCCTGCGGGGTGGCAAGGACGTCCTCCCCGGCCGCCCGCAGGAGGGCGATGTCCTGCACGATTACCTGGCGACTCACACCCAGCCGGCGCGCCAACTCCGACCCCGTCACCGGTCCCCGGGCCTGCCTGAGGAGAGCCAGGATCTGTTCCCGGCGCGAAGCAGCCAAGCCAAATCCCCCGGGGCTAATTCGCCCCGGGCATCCGGGTGTCCTCCCCCTCAGCCGGTGGGTTGCTGGCGCTCCTCCCGGGCGGTAGAGTAGCGGAACAGGTGGTAGACGGGACAGTAGCCGATGGCGGCCGTCACCAGCAGGTAGGCTCCCACCAGGACGAAGAAGCCCCCGAGGAATCCCATCACCGGGACAAAGAACCGCAGGGCCAGCAGCACTACCCCCACCACGATGCGTACCGTGCGGTCGGTGGCACCCAGGTTGTTCCGCACACCCACCCCTCCCCTGCTGCGGTAATCATGGGTAGGTTGCCGCCGGTGCGCCCCCGCTATGCTATCATGGATAGGGAACAGGCACCGGTCGCCCTCTGGCCGGTCAAACCACCGGTGCCGGTCCGGAGGGAGATCAAGCGGGGGATGCAGTTGCGTTACCGGGTAGGGTTGGTGGGACCGCCACGGCGGCGGGTGTTCGTAAGCCTGATATCACCGGAGGAGCCGGACGCACTGGCCCTGGTGGTGCATGGAGCGGGGTCGTACCTGGGGCCGTACCTGCCCTTCGCGTGGGAACTGGCGGGCCGCGGGGTCGTTGCCGCCCTGGTGGATCTTCCCGGCCACGGGCTCTCCGACGGTGCTCCCGCGCACATCCGCTCCTACACCGACTACCTGGAGGCCATAGACGCCGCCCTGGCGTGGGCCCGGGAGACATGCCCGGCAGCCGGCACCTTCCTGGTGGGCGAAAGCTACGGCGCCACCCTGGCCCTGCTGTACACCCTGGACCGCGCCCGGCCCCGCGAGGCACTGAGGGGCGTGGTGCTCTCCGCCCCCGCCTTCCGGCCGGCCGGGGTGCCCTCATGGGCACTCAGGGCCGTGAGGGGCCTGGCCCGGGCCCTACCCCACCTGCGGTTGCCCCGGGGCCCGGCGGTCGCCGTCACCCGGAACCCGCTCGCGGAGGAAATCGTGCGCCGCGATCCCCTGCTGGGCCGGCGCCTCAGCGCGTCCTACGTGGCCGAGCTGGTAAGAGCGGGCGAGGAGGCGACCCGGAAAGCACCGCTGCTGGACATCCCCGTCCTCTTCCTGATCTCAGGGGAAGATGCGGTGGTGGACAACTCCGCCAGCCGCCAGGCGTTCTCCAGCCTGGCGGTCGATGACCGTACCTGGCAGGAGTTCCCCGGCCTGGCCCACGCCCTTCTGCTGGAAGATCCCGTGGGCATGGCCACCGCGGTATCGCAGTGGATCCACCGACGGGTCCACCCTCGCCGCTGACCCCGACGGCTGCAACAAGCTTGCTTGTTGATCAGACTACGGGAGTTGGGCCTTCTTGAGGGTGAGGGACTCCAGGTAAGCGCGGTCTACGGTGAAGCCCAGGCCGGGTGCATTCGGGACCGGTATGGTGCCATCGGAAGCCATAGTCACCGGCGGGTCGACCAGGTCCCGGTGCCAGTAGCGGTCCGAGGCCGAGATGTCGCCCGGGAGGGTAAAGCCGGGCAGGGAGGCCAGGGCCAGGTTGTGGGCCCGCCCGATCCCCGACTCCAGCATGCCCCCGCACCACACGGGCACCCCCTGGGCCCGGGCCAGGTCGTGCAGGGCGCGGGCCGCCGTGGGACCACCCACCCGGCCCACCTTGATGTTGATGATGCGGCAGCTTCCCAGTTCCAGTGCCCGCCGCCCAGCCTCCGGTCCGGTGACGCTCTCGTCCAGGCAAATGGGTGTGCGCAGCCGCCGTTGCAGGGCCGCGTGATCCACCAGGTCGTCTTCGTCGAGGGGCTGCTCGATCATCATGAGGCCGAAGTCGTCCAGCCCCTCCAGGTGGGCGGCGTCGGCCAGGGTATACGCCGAGTTAGCGTCCACCATGAGGGGGATGTCACCGAACTGCCGCCGCACCTCTCTCACGACCCCGACGTCCCACCCCGGCTTGATCTTGATCTTGATACGCCGGTATCCCCGGGCCAGGTATCCTTCGATGGCCCGCAGCAAATCGCCCACCTCGCGCTGGATGCCGATGCTGACGCCCACTTCCACCCGCTCCCGGGTACCCCCGAGGGCCGCGGCCAGCGGAACACCCTGCGCCTCCGCCCAGGCGCACCAGGCGGCCTGCTCCAGACCACACTTGGCCATGGCGTGCCCGCGCAGGTGCTTCCACCAGGCGGGCAGTTCGGAAGGGTGGGACCACTCCCGCCCCAGCACCAGGGGTACCAGGAACTGCTCCAGGATGAGCCAGGCCGTCCCCGTGGTTTCGTAACTGTAAAGGGGCGCGGGGAGCGCGGCCACCTCCCCGTACCCGAGCAGGCCGTCGACAAAGACGGTGACCAGGATGAACTCCTTGCGAGAAAGGGTACCAAAGCTGGTGGTGAAGGGCTGCTTCAGTTCCATCCCCACCAGCCGCAACTCAACCCGGTCAATTCTCATGCGCCCTCACACCCTTCCCGGTGGGCGGCCGCCACGGGCGCCGGGTTGGCGATGATTTCCCGCATGGCGGCCGGCACCAGGTAATAGGCACCATCCGAGAAGTCACAGGCGACGTATCCCGCCCCCAGCAGCTCGACCAGTTCGCCCCGGACACGCAGGCGCTCACGCCTCGCCCCTTCGGGGTCACTCTCCTTGAGGTCCCCGATGCGCGCGGGCACCTTCACCCGCCGCACGCCCGGCCAGGGGGTGGGTTCCCCCGCTTCCCCTTCGCCGCAGCGGGCCCTCACCCGCGGGGAATCCAGGTACCATTCCGCCAGCAGGCGGTCCGAGGGTATGCCCCGGTTGACCCGGTCTCCCATCTCGCCGTAACACTCGGGGAGATAGCGGGTGGCCAGTGCCCCCAGCTTGTGCAGGTTGAAGTAGGCGTTGTGGGCCTGCAGGGGATCGAAGGTCCACCTGATCAGGGTGTACCCCAGGGCGAGAGCCCGGCGCCGTTGCTCCCACTTCAGCAGGGGGCCCAGTCCCCGACCCTGGTAGGCCGGCAGCACCCCCGTCATGTGGGACCACAGCAGAAGGCGACCTTCCTGCCAGGCGGGGAAGGCGTACGAGAAACCCACCATGAGGTCCCCGTCGAAGGCCCCCAGCACCACCCCACCTGCCTCGGCGGCGGCGAGGAACTGGTGGTACGGCACCACCTCACGCTCGGGGAACCCCCAGATCTGCAGTTGCAGCTCTTCGAGACGGCGGAATTCCGCCGGCGCGTGCAGCGATTCCACCCGCAACGGGAACCCCCCATAAGAGAGCGTTCTTCATTCTGCGCTGAATTCCCTGCCGTGACATGCACCTTGTTGAAATCACCCGGGGGTGAGGCAGGAACGGTGGAACTGGGTGGCGAAAGTGGCGAAGGAAGGTGGTGCCGTGTGGATACCGCAATCCCGCACCTGGGCCGTGTGGTCCGCCAGAAGCGCAAGGAGATGGGGCTCACCCTCCAGCAACTCGCCGAGGCCTGCGACCTCAGCCTGGGCTTTCTCTCCCAGGTGGAGAACGGCCAGACCATACCCTCCCTTTCTTCGCTGCGCAAAATCGCCCAGGGACTGAACATCTCCCTGTTCACCCTGCTGGCGCACGGCCAGGAAAGGCATTCCTCCGTGGTGAAACCCGGGGAACGAACGACGGTGAAGTGGCCCCAACTCAACGTCGCCTTCGAGTTGCTGTCGGGCAACCACGGCCCCGTCAACCTCCAGGTGGCCATGACCCACCTCCCGCCCGGGGCACACACCTGCGACCAGCCCCTGGCTCACGGGTACGGGCAGGCAGAGGAGTTCACATACGTGTTGAGCGGCCGGGTAAGACTCCTCCTGGGCGACGAAGAACTCGAGTTGGAGTCAGGCACCAGTGTCCACTTCAATTCCCTCATCCCGCACAAGTACATTAACACGGGCGAAGAGGAGGCGGTGATGCTGACGGTGATGTCGCCGCCTTCCTTCTGATTGCACCCCGGACCCCCGCTACCTCACGGACCGGGTGGCGGGTGATTGACGGGCGGGTCCCAGTGGCGGGTGGCCCGGAGCCGGAAGGTTTTTGCGCGCGGGTAGCGAATGCTGGGCTTACGATATCTCTGCCCCGGGGCGAGGGGGTACAGCCGTTGGAGTGGTACTTCATCGTGAATCCGGTGGCCGGGCGGGGGCGCACCGCCCGCCTGTGGCCCCTCATGCAACGCATGATCGCCGGTTCGGGCATCCCCTTCCGCGCCGCGCACACGTCCGCTCCCGGGGAGGCCAGGGAACTGGCCCGGCGGGCGGCCGAGGAAGGTGCGGCGACCCTGGTGGGAATCGGCGGGGACGGGACTACCGGGGAGATCGTGAACGGCGTCCTCTCCAGCGCCCGCCCCGACACCCCCATCGGGGCGGTCCCCACGGGGACGGGAAACGACTTCGTGCGCGGCCAGGGCCTCCCCCTCTCGTGGGAAGCGGTGCTCGCCGGCATCCTGGAAGGGCCGCAACCCGCCCCGGTGGATGCCTTTGAAGTGAAGGACGCACGCGGGAACCGCCGGTACGCCATCAACTCGGTGGGGATCGGGTTCGATGCCCACGTGGCCCACCTGGCCCACTCGCGCCGCTGGTTGAAGCGCCTGGGTGCGCTGGCCTACGCCTTCGGCGCGGTGGGCGGGCTCATCACCTTCCGTCCCACCGACAGCCGGGTACTGCTGGACGGGGCTCCCGTGCACTCCAACGGCACCTGGCTGGTGGCCTGCACCAACACGGAACGGCTGGCCGGGGGCATGAAGATCTGCCCCGGGGCGCAACCGGGGGACGGCCGGCTCAACCTGTGCGTCGCCTCAGGCATGTCGGCCCCCCGCGTCCTGCAACTCATGGTGCTGTCTTTCCAGGGCAGGCACGCCGGCCGCCCCGGCGTCACCCTGTTGTCAGGACGGGAGGCGGTGGTCTCGGCGGAACGACCGCTGCCCGTCCACATCGACGGAGACCCGGTACCCTTCCAGCTACCGCTCACCCTGCGCGTGCACGAGGGAGCCATACGTCTCCTGGTCCCCCAGAGGCGCGCAGCCTCGTAACGTGCCGGCCCGCCACCGCAGCGCCGTCGCCCCAGAACCGGGGCCGACAGGCGCACAGGTCAGGCGTGCTGATCGGAGCGAGGGCTCCCCTCACCGGGCCGGGGCGGAAAGGCGCGCCGCAGGATGGCGATGGCCCCCCAGAAGGCCAGGGCGGTGAGCATGATGCCGGCCATCCCCAGGCCCATCACCCGCAGGCTGGCCAGCACGGTATCCCAATTGATCCAAGCCACGGCCCTCACCTCACCAGGGCGAGAATGAGCCCGCCCGCCATGATGGAGCCGATCTGGCCCGCCACGTTGGCCCCGGCCGCGTGCATCAGAATGTAGTTTTGAGGGTCTTCATCCAGGGCCATGCGGGCGATCACGCGCGCCGACATGGGGAAGGCGGATATCCCCGCCGCGCCCACCATGGGATTGATCTTCTTGCGCAGGAAGAGATTGAGCAGCTTGGCGAACACCACCCCGGCCGCGGTGTCCATCACGAAGGCGGCCAGGCCCATGAGCAGGATGAGCAGGGTCTGCGCGGTCAGGAAGCTCTCCGCCCGCATGGTGGACCCGATAGTGATGCCCAGCAACAGGGTCACCAGGTGCGCCAGTTCCTCCTGCGCCGCCCGCGACAGGCGCTCCAGCACCCCGCATTCCCGGATCAGGTTGCCGAACATGAGCATACCGATGAGGGGCACGCTGATGGGCGCCACCAGGCCCGCGATCACCGTCACCGCGATGGGAAAGAGGATGAGTGCCGCCCGGGAGACGTCCTCACGCCGGTAGGTCATCCGGATGCGCCGGTCGGCCCGGGAAGTGAGGAACCTGATCACGGGCGGCTGGATGATGGGGACCAGGGACATGTAGGAGTACGCCGCCACCGAGATGGGTCCCAGCAGGCGGGGTGCAAACACCGAGGCCACGTATATGGAGGTGGGACCGTCCGCCGCCCCGATCACCCCGATGGCGGCGGCCTCCTTCAGGGGAAACCCGGCCGTGGCGGCCAGCAGCATGGTGAAGAACACCCCGAACTGGGCCGCCGCCCCGAACACCATGAGGACCGGGTTCTGCAATAGCGGCGAGAAGTCCATCATGGCCCCCACCGCCACGAAGATGAGTACGGGGAACAGTTCCGTGCTGATGCCCGCGCGACCCAGGAGTTCCAGCACGCCCCCGGGCATCACCGCCGCGGAAAACGGTATGTTGGCCAGGATGGCCCCGAACCCTATGGGCAGGAGCAGGGCGGGCTCGTACTCCTTGCGGATGGCAAGCCAGATGAGCGCACCCCCCACCGCCAGCATGATCACGTGGCCCAGTTTGAGGCCCGCCAGCCCGGCGAGAAGTCCTTCCAACTGTCACTCCACCTTCTTCCGTAGATAGCTGCGCAGTTCTTCCACGTCCTGTGCTACCACCGTCGCTCCGGCTTCCCGCAAACGCCCGGGGGGATGGGAGCCCCACGCCACCCCCAGCGCCTCGACCCCGGCCGCCCGGGCGCTCTGCACGTCGTAGGGACTGTCCCCCACCATCACCGCACGGGCCGGCGGGCATCCCAGGCGCCTGAGGGCCTCGCGGACCGGCTCCGGGGAGGGTTTATGCTCGCGGGTGTCTTCCATGAACACGGCCGTGGCCAGGTAGGGGGCGATCCCGAAGCGGCGCAGCCCCAGCAGGGCCCCTTCCCTCCGCTTGGAGGTGACCACGGCCAGGCGCACCCCGTCCGCGTACAGGTCCCGCAGCAACTCCCGTACGCCCGGGAACTCCCGGGCCAGGGCATCGTGCTCCCGCAGGTTGAACTCGGTGTATACGCGCGCCAGTTCCTCCGCCCGGGCAGGATCGAACCGGCGCATCTGGTCGATGAGGGGCGTCCCCTGCCCGGCCAGCAGCACCTCGTCGGGGTAGTCCCGCCCCAGGACCCGGTTGAGGGCGTAACGGAAGGACGCCAGGATCAGTTCCCGGGTGTCGATGAGGGTGCCGTCGAGGTCGAACAGCACCGCCATATAGCGTGCAGTCACGGTACCGTCGGCTTCATCCTTTCTTCCGCCTCCCCCTGTTCCTCCTCGCGGGGCAGGTTCCTCTCGTACACCAGCCGCAACCCTTCCAGGGTCAGCAGCGGATTGACCACTTCCACCGTGCGCGCCTCCTGAGCCACCAGGTCGGCCAGTCCCCCGGTGGCCACCACCCGGGCGTCCCCGCCCAGTTCCCGTTTGATGCGCGACACCAGGCTGTCGATCATCCCGGCAAAACCCAGCACGATGCCCGCCTGCATGCTGGCCACCGTGTTCTTCCCGATGGCGCTGCGAGGCCTGACCAGCTCGATGCGGGGCAGGCGGGCGGCCCGCTCGAAGAGGGCCTCGGTGGATATGCCGAGGCCAGGGGCGATGGCACCCCCCAGGTACTCGCCCCGCGCGGAAACCACGTCGAAGGTGGTGGCCGTGCCCAGGTCCACCACGATGCAGGGCCCGCCGTAAAGTTCGAAGGCGGCCACCGCGTTCACGATGCGGTCGGCCCCCACCTCGCGGGGGTTCTCGTACCTGACGTCCATACCCGTCCTCACGCCCGGTCCCACCACCAGCGCTTCCACGCCCAGGTAGCGCCGGGCCATCTCCTCGATGGCAGGGGTCAGGGGCGGCACCACCGAGGCCACGGCACACGCCCGCAGCGCGGCCAGCCCCAGGCCGTGGAAGGCGCATAGCTGGTGCAGCAGCATCCCGAATTCGTCCGCAGTAGCCTGGCGTCCGGTGGTGGTGCGCCAGTGGAAGGCCAGCTCCCTGCTCCGGTACACGCCCCACACGATGTTGGTGTTCCCCACGTCAACGGCCAGCAGCATGTTTCCCGCCTCCCCCCGCGTCCCCCAGGTCACGGCAGGCGGGGATGCCGGCCGCAGCCGTGGCCGCGAGGACCGCCCGCCGGATGGCCTCCGCCACCGCCTCCGCAGCCAGAGCCCCCACCCGGGTGACACTGGCCGGCCGCCTGCCCGTGGCCAGGGCGAAGACCACATCGCCATCGAACATGGTGTGAGACGGCGAAATGGAGCGCGCCAGCCCGTCCTGGGCCATCTGCGCCAGCTTGTTAACTTCTTCCTTAGTGAGCCGCGCGTCGGTGGCCACCACCGCCAGGGTGGTGTTGCGCCCCGGGGATGCCGGCCAGGAGGAAATATCGCCGGTCACCGCCTCGCGGAGGTGACGGGCGGTGTCCAGGAGTTGGCCCGTCATGGGGTTGCGGGCCCCCGCCAGCAGGCAGCCCGTGCGCCAGTCCAGCACGTCCCCGAAGGAGTTCACCGCCACCAGGGCGCCCACCGTGAGACCATCACCCAGGCGGATGCTGTGACTTCCCAGCCCGCCCCGGGTAGACCAGCGCGTGCCGAAGACCTTCCCCACCGTGCACCCCGTCCCCGCCCCCACGTTCCCCTCCGGGAGGGGTCCCGCAACGGCGTTCCGGCACGCTGCCAGCCCCATGCTCCGGTCGGGCCGTACCCGGGGGTCGCCCAGGTCCAGGTCGAAGAGCACGGCCGCGGGCACGATGGGCACCCGGGCCACCCCGGCCTCGAATCCCACCCCGCGCTCATCCAGCCACTCCATCACCCCGCAGGCGGCGCCCAGGCCGAAAGCCGAGCCCCCCGCCAGCACCACGGCGTGCACCTTCTCGACCAGGTTCACCGGCCGGAGGAGGTCGGTCTCCCGCGTGCCCGGAGCCGATCCCCTCACATCGGCCCCGCCCACCGCCCCCTCCTCCACCAAGACTACCGTGCACCCCGTGAGAGCCTCCGGGTCAGTGGCGTGCCCCACCCTGACACCGGCCACATCGGTTATGTTGCCGTACATCCCCCGCCCCCCTCTCGACCCCCGGTGCGCAGGGAGACATCCCCCACCACCAGCCGTACCAGTTCGCCCGTGGGTTTTCTCACCAGGAGGGCCCCCTGCTCGTCAACGTCCTCCGCCACCCCGGACCACGACTCCCTGCCGGCGATGACTACTTCCCTCCCCAGGACAATAGCACGGCGGCGCCACTCCCGCAACAGGGGTTCGGGGCCCTCCTCGCGCAACACCCGGTACACCCCGTCCAGATGGAAGAGCAGGCCTGCCGTCAGATCCGCCAGGGGAGCCCGCCCGGCGGCCTCCAGCACGCTGGTGGCACCCGCCCGTACCTCCTCCGGCAGACCTGAAGGAGGCAGGTCGGCGTTCACCCCTATGCCCAGCACCACGTAGCCGGGCCCGGCCTCGGCCAGGATTCCGCCCAGCTTGCGCCCGCCGACGTAGACGTCGTTGGGCCACTTGATGCCGCACTCCAGGTCCACCACTTGCGCGAGCGCCCGGCACACGGCCAGCGACCCCGTGGCCACCAGCACTCCCCCGGTGCGCAGGAGTTCCTCGGGCGGGCGGAGCAGTACCGACATCCAGATCCCCCCGGCCGGGGACTCCCAGCGCCGCCCCAGACGACCCCGTCCGGCCGTCTGGCGCCGGGATATCACCACCGTTCCCTCGGGATAGCCCCGCCGCGCCAGCTCCTGGAGCAGGTCGTTGGTGGAAGGGCAGTCCTCGTAACCCAGGAGGAGGCGTCCGACCACGCGCTCACCGGGACGCCCGGGGAGACGCGCCGCCACCTCCCGCAGCCAGGGCGGCTGCGGCCCCCTGCCCAGGGCATTCCACAGGATCTCGCTGCCATCAGCAGGGTCGTCGGCCAGGGCCACCAGGCGCTCCATGGGGCACATCACGCCCGGCTGCCGCCCGTGGACGAAGGGCACCATCTCCTCGCCCTCCACATGGATGCCGCGGGCCCTCAGGGTCTCCCTGGCGGCGCTGCTCACCACGCGGCCCCAGACCGCCCGCACCCCGGCCTGCGCCGCCAGCAAGGCGGCGGCTTTCCCGACCACGCGGTCGGCCAGCACGGGCGGGGCCGGCCAGAATCCCGCACCCTGTTCAGGCGCCCATCCCAGCCGGTCGAGCAGGTCCACCAGGGGGAGGAGGCCGTTGCCCTCCGCCCGGCCCAGCAGGCGGCCCCGGCAGGCCAGGGCCACGCTGGCCGTACCGCCCGCTATCTCACCCTTCGCCAGTTCGAGATCCTCGTCTCGCAACGTCTTCTCCCTCACAGCGCATCCGCGCCCGACTCCGCCCTCTCCCCGAGACGCCGCCGCCTATCGCTCTTGCCCCCGGGGCGTGCCGCCCGCCCCGGCGACCGTGGCCGCCCTGCTGAGGCGCGGGCGGGGCTCGGGCAGCAGCAGCCCCAGGGCGAGGGCCAGGAGCGGGAAGAGTTCGAGCAGCCAGAGGGTGGCGGGAACTCCCCACCGGTCGGCGACGGCACCCAGCACGGCCGCACCCACCCCGCCCAGGCCGATGGACAGGCCGATGTTCAGGCCCGACGCCATGCCCACGTGGTGGGGCAGGAACTCCTGGCTCATCACCAGGGTGATGCTGAAAGTGGAAACCAGTGCCAGCCCCAGCAGTGCCGCCACCGGGAAGACCAGCACCCTGCCGGCATGCAGCAGCAGGGGATGCAGCAGGGATACCAGGGCCAGGGACCCCACCAGCACCGTGCGCGTGCCCAGGCGGTCGGCTAGGGGGCCACCCACCAGGGTGCCCACGGCACCGCTGGCCAGGAAGACGAAGAGTAGCTGGTTGGCCCCTTCCTTTGTCCCGCCCAGCGCCTCCACGTTGTAGAAGGCCAGGTAGGCCACCAACCCGAACTGGAACAGGGACCGCAGGGTGACCACGGTCAGAAGCATGACCTCGGCCCGCCAGCGGGGTCGGGCCGGCACCTTATCGCCGCGGCCCATGCGGGCGGCCATGGCTTCCTCGGTGCGGCCCAGCACCGGCAGGAGCCCCGTGAAGGCCAGGGTACCCACCAGGGCCGGCACCAGCAGGAGGGCGGTCCCCCGCATCCCTCCAACGGCGAGCACCAGTCCCACTGCCACCGGGCCGAGGGCAAATCCCACGTTGCCCCCTATGGAGTACACCGACATCCCCGTGGCCCGCCGGTCTCCCCCCAGGTAGCGGGAGATGCGCGACGCCTCCGGGTGGTAGCAGGCCACGCCCAGGCCGCTAAGGGCCACCGCCAGGTACAGAAGGGGCGGGCGCACCCACCCCGCCACCGCCACCCCCAGACCCGCCGCTGCGATACCCAGCGGGAGCAGCCAGCGGCGGTGGGAGCGGTCACTGTAATACCCGAAGAGCGGCTGCACCACCGAGGAGGTGATGTTGGACACCATGAGCAGGCTGCCCACCACGGCATAGGACAACCCGTAAGCGTCGCGCAGGAACGGAAGCAACGCCGGCACGGCACCCTGGTTAACGTCGGTAAGCAGATGGCCGATGCTCAGGGCGATCAGCAGGGGGAGATGGGGGCCCGTCCGGCCCCTCTGTGCGCCACGCGACAGGCACGCTGCACCCTCCCCCACGTGCCGAGGAAGCGTGCGGGGTGCTGCGGCCTCCGCCGCCCGGTGAGGGGACTGGTGGGACGCCGCCCGCCCCGCCCCCTTCATAGCCAGGCCGGCTCGAGCACCCAGTACTCGGTACCGGCGGGCAACTGAGCCTTCTCTACCGTCGCCGTCGAACCACCCATCCGCCTGACGCCCTGCTTGCCGCGCAGGAACTCCTCCACTCCCCCGATGGGCCAGTCAGCGTTGGCCGTCGTCTTGAAGTGCATGGGGATAACCACCCGCGGCCGGAGCAATTCGATCACCCGATCCGCCTCGGCGGGACCGATGGTGTAGAAGCCGCCCACGGGGATGAGCAGGACATCCACCGCGCCCAAGGCGCCCGCCTGCTCTGCGGACAGCACATGCCCCAGGTCACCCAGGTGGACCACCCTCACCCCACCCATATCCAGGATGAAGCACCCGTTCTTCCCCCGCCTGGCACCCTGCTCGGGGTCGTGGTAGGTGGGTACCGCGCTCACCGTCACGTCACCCACGGTGGCCTTCGGCCCGGCCCAATCCCCCGCGGGGGTCAACGCCCTCACCACCTGCGGGGAACCGCTCACCATCTGCACGTGATTGTGGTCAAAATGCTCATGGCTCACCGTCACCAGCTCGGCCGCGACCTTCTTCACTTTGTAACCCACCTGTTCGTCAAAGGGATCGGTCACCACCCGCGTTCCCCCGGGGCTGGTGAGCAGGAAGCAGGCGTGCCCCAGCCACTGGATCTCCACCCTGACCACCTCCCGTCGCCTACGCAAATAGTTATTCCACACCCGCCCATGGCTCCCTGCCTCCCCACCCTGTCACGTGCGCCTGGAGCCTCCCCGGTGCGCGAACACTGAGGCGGCGGGTAATCCGCCGCCTCACCACCCCGTGCCCAGTTGCGGTGGACCGCTTGCGGTGGACAGCCCATTAGAACTCAAGAGTCATATTCACACTCACCTGGATGGTCAACTCACCCGGCATCACGGGTGTTGCGGCCCCCGGGCCCCCCGCGAAGGCGGCCTGGCGGACGATGGGCACACCTCCCCCGTACACACTGATGTTGCGCACACCCTTGATCTGCACTCCGGCCGCCCGGGCCGCCAGCTCGGCCTGCCGGCGGGCATCGGCAACCGCCTCCTGCAGCGCCTTATCCTGCCACGGCTTGGGGTCACTCAGACCGAAGGAAATCCCCTGGATGCGGTTGGCGCCCGACGCCACCACCGCATCCACCACCTTGCCGACGTCGTCCAGCTTGCGCACGGTCACCTGCACGCCGTTCTCGGCCCGGAAGCCCACCACGCGGGGAGGTTTCTGCTCCTCATCCGGCTTGGGCTCACGGGACTCATACAGGGGATACAGGGAGAGCTGCGTGGTCCTTATGTCCTTCTCCGCGATCCCCAGCTTCTTGAGGGTGTCGATCACTTCCCGCATGGACCGCGCGTTCTGCTCCTGCGCCGCCTTCGCCGTCTCGCCTGTGGTCTCCACGGCCACCTGTACGGTGGCCATGTCCGGTGCGACGTCCACCCTCCCCGTACCGGTCACCTGGATCAGCCGATCTACCCGGGTCTCGTCCGCCGCCGCCACGGTGGGCCCGCGCGCCGCGACCACCACCACCAGCAAAACGGCGACGACCCCCACACCCGCTACCAGCTTCCTCGCCACATGCATCCCCCCTTCGCCGCTCCCACCAGGAACGACGCACCGGGACCCTCGCGCGTTGCACACCGACATACGTTGACGCCCCCACCCATGCCCGGTATACCTCAGCCCACGTCTTGTAAGACATCCGCCACCACGCCGGGTTCCAGGCCAACGTCAAGCAACCGTTCTACTCGCACGACCTTCATGGTTCTCCCCCTGATCAGTAGAGAACTTGGGAGCAGAGGGAGCCCGGGATGACTGATCCCGGGCTCCCGCCACAGCGCACATGCTGCACCGGCGGAGAACTCCGCGACAACTCGGCTCGCGCACTCTGCACCCAGGGCGGTGCTCAGAACAGGCCGACCACCCGGCCCTCCTCGTCGATGTCCACCTTCTGGCCGGCGGGCTCGCTGGGCAGGCCGGGCATGGTGCTCATCTCGCCCAGCAGCGGGTAGAGGAAGCCGGCACCCACCGAGGCGCGCACTTCCCGTACGGTGACGCGGAACCCGCGCGGCCGTCCCTTGATGTTGGGGTCGGCGGTCAGCGAGAGGTGGGTCTTGGCCATGCAGATGGGCAGCTTGTCGTAGCCCAGGCTGGTGTAGAGCTTGATCTGCTGCTCCGCCCTGGGCAGGTAGTCCACGCCGTCGGCGCCGTAGACCCGGGTGGCGATGATCTCGATCTTCTCCTTGATGGGGATGTCCAGCGGGTACAGGTGGTGGAAGTTGCTGGGCTGCTCGCAGGCTTTCACCACGGCCCGGGCCAGGTCCTCGCCGCCGGCACCGCCCTTGGCCCAGACCTCGCTCACTACGGCGTCGGAGGCACCCGCGGCCAGGGCCTTCTGCCTGATGAGCTCGATCTCGGAGTCGCGGTCGGTGGTCATGCGGTTGATGGCCACCACGGCCGGGATACCGTGCATGAGCACGTTTTCGATCTGCTTCTCCAGGTTCTCGCAGCCCTTCTCCAGGGCGGGCATGTTCTCCTTCGCGATGAGCTCCGGATCCAGGGGCCGGCCCGGCCGCACGCGGAAGGCACCACCGTGCATCTTGAGGGCGCGCACGGTGCACACCACCACGGCGGCGTTGAGCTTGAGCCCGCTGTAGCGGCACTTGATATTGAACATCTTTTCCGCCCCGATGTCGGCACCGAATCCGGACTCCGTCACCACGTAGTCGGCCAGCTTGAGGGCGATCTGGTCGGCCAGGATGGAGTTGTTACCGTGGGCGATGTTGGCGAACGGGCCGGCGTGGACGAACACCGGCGTGTTCTCCAGGGTCTGGATGAGGTTGGGCTTGATGGCGTCCCGGAGGAGGACGGTCATGGACCCGGCGCACTTCAGGTCCTCCGCGGTTACCGGTTTGCCATCGGGGGTATAACCGATCACGATGCGGGCCAGCCTCTGGCGCAGGTCTTTCAGGCCGGTGGTGAGGGCCAGGATGGCCATGACCTCGGAGGCCACCGCAATGTCGAAGCCGGTCTCCCGGGGATAGCCGTTTTCCTTGCCGCCCAGGCCGATGACGATGCGGCGCAGGGCCCGGTCGGAGACGTCCACCACGCGCGGCCAGGTGATGGAGAACGGGTCTATGTTCAACTTGTTGCCGTGCAGGATATGGGCGTCGATGAAGGCCGCCAGCAGGTTGTGGGCCAGAGCCACGGCGTGGGTATCACCGGTGAAGTGGAGGTTGAAGTCCTCCATGGGCACGCACTGCGAGTACCCGCCGCCTGCCGCTCCCCCCTTGATACCGAACACCGGGCCCAGGGAGGGCTGCCGGATGCAGTTTATGGTGCGGTAACCGATCCGGTTGAGAGCCTGCCCCAACCCGATGGTGGTCACCGTCTTACCCTCTCCCAGGGGGGTGGGCGTGATGGCGGTCACCGTGATGTACTTGCCGTTGGGCCGGCCCTCCAGCCGCTTGAGCACGTCCAGGGAAACCTTGCACTTATACTTGCCGTATAGCTCGATCTCGTCCTCTTCCAGGCCCATCCCGCGCGCGATTTCCACGATGGGCTTCATCTTGGCTTCCTGGGCGATTTCGATGTCGCTCTTCACTTGAGTCCCCCCTTAGACCCCTTTGAGTTCACCTTGCAGGTCATCGAACAGCGCGTCTACGAGTGCGACAAGCTCCCGTCCCTTCGTCCTGAGTGCGTTCACCTCCTGCGTCGTCTCACTCACGAAATCCCCCTCGCCGAGACCCCCCAGGTTGACGAGCACATTCAAGGCTGCACCTTCCAGGGCGGTACGGCCCATCAGCAGTGCCACCCCTGCGTCGGTCCGGGCGCTCGCAATCCCCCGCTCCAGCGCCACGCGGGCCAGGTCCATCACCTCCACCGATCGGCGCGCCACCTCCAGGGGCACGAGGGCCGCCTGCCGCAGGGCGGACCGGATGGCCTCCGGCCGCCCGGAGTCGTCTCTGGGTAAACGGTAAGCAGACATCACCCCCAGGAAGGCCTGCGTGTCGCGATCCACCAGGGCCGCCAGTTGCCGGCCCAGTGTTTCCGCCCTGTCCCTGATTCCCTGCCAACCGGCAGAATCCTGCTTGCGCTTTGCCGCGGTGATACGGGCCACCATCGCCGCCAGGGCAGCGGCCTGCGCCGCCGCCAAGGCCGCCACCGCCCCGCCCCCGGGGGCGGGGGCCTCCGAGCCGAGTTGTTCCAGGAACTCGCCCAGTGTCATCTCACGCGCATCCGCCAATCCTGTCCCTCCCGCCTCGCCGGCACGTCCCCGGTCCATCCAACCGACCGCGCGCCCCGCCGCAGGCAAAACGCCGACTCACCTGCGCGCGGGCAACGTCGCTTATCCTCCCCGGCACGCTCGCGCCGAGAGCATCCCCACCAGGAAGATCACGAACAGCAATGCCCAGTCCCGCCATCCCATGCGCCGGGGCTCAGGTGGCCTCCTTTCGGCCTCTGCGGGCACCTCGGTCGGCGCCCCCTCTGACCGCGGGTCCACCGCGGACAGGG
>JACIYH010000046.1 GCA_014360055.1 Bacillota bacterium
GGATCTGCTTGGGCTATCACCTGTTACACCGTCGCCTGGCTTCGTCACCGCTCTCAGTTCAGTGTGCACGATGGTGATGGTCGGCGCAGTTCCGGCCTACCCGTGTGCCTCCTCAAGGCAGGCGGATAACCACTTAATAGTGATTGTCCGACACGCGGTGGTGTCGGTGGCTTGCCGGCTGCCTCCCGCGTTGTGAAGTCGGTTACCTCCTGGCAGAACCGCTGCGAGGAGGCGGGGATGCAGCCGTGCCGCTGCCTCAGCAGGGCCAGGAAAGCTTCCCGCTCCCGGCCGGGAGGTGTCTTGGGCGGCGGCAGCACGCCGTCTTTGGGCACACGGGGCACCCTCCTTGCTGTCCCGCCAGTGGGCCCCGAGTACCAGCCAGAGGGGCCAGAGCAGGAACCTGGGTCCGGGTGACGCGGATTGCGTCGCCCACTTTTGGGGCGGTGAGCAGGGTGTTCTGCTTCACCCGCCATTCCTCAAAGTCCGATACCCTTTGATCTATCGCAGCCACTCCCACCTTACAGGGTTGCAGCCACCGGAGACTACCTCCTGCGAATGTAGCTGCAGGGAAGCTTCTGCCAGCAGCGAATATGCTTACGCCGAGCAAGGAGCGGGAGGAGGTATGCCAAGTTGGAACAGTACATAGACCGGCTTACGCAACTCAGAACTGAGTTGTCCCTCGCCTCCGAGCGCGGGGACACGGCAAGGCTCCTGACACTGTCTGGGGAGCTTGACCGCCTCGTCCTGGACATCATGGCCGAGAGGAGGGTGAGCCGTGGAACTGGAACAGCTGTGCGACAGGATCAGGCAGCTGTGCCGGGAGGTGACGGCCACCGAGTCGGAAGCCAGGCGGAAAGAGATCCTACGGGAGTTGCTGACCCTTCTCGATCGTTTGATTGACGTGCTCAAGCGCGAAGAATAACGAAGAGGCGCCTGCTGGGGTGCCTTCAGCTTATGGTGTGGCCTGCGAACTCAACCCCGGGCATGGCGGTTCACCTTTAGACAGGCTCAGGGGTCAAGTGTGGCAGACACCCTTCCTCGCGGGTTCTGGATGAGCTTCCCGTGCTGGGGATCGGGAAGCCGGAGGCCAGCCGGCGTGGCAGCAGTTCGGGGAATTCGACCGGACCACGCTGGCTGTGGGCGCCGGACGTTTCGAGGGGGTCTTCTCACCTGTGCTGATAAGGGTGGGTGGTAGAACCAGGGTTCGGTCAGGTGTCTTGCTTCGGAAACTGCTTAGCCGACGCTCGCGGGAGACACTTCATGACATCAAGGTTTTCGTGGCAGCGATTGACATGACGCCTGCCGAGCCAGCCATACAGGGGACGGTGTTGGCTTTAGAAGGTCCCATTCACCGACCGTAAACGGCCTCGTCGAAACACTTGACGGGACAGTCCACATAGGATATGCTGGAACCACTAGTTAACATTTTAACTATCGCGGAGGGCAGCCAGCATGGTCTGTGTCACAGGAGCAACTGGCCATCTGGGGAACAACCTCGTCAGAAGCCTGGCCAACCGCGGCGAGCGCGTCCGTTGTCTCGTCCCGCCAGGCGAAGACCTGAGGCCTTTGTCAGGGCTTGATGTAGAAACTGTAATTGGCGATGTGAGAGACTTCGAGTCTCTTTACAGGGCATTTCGAGATGCAGATACTGTGTTCCACCTGGCTTCGGTGATAACCCTGGTCCCGGGCCAAAGCCGAATACTGGAAGAGGTCAATGTGATCGGTACTCGGAACGTGGTCAGGGCGTGTCTTGCCGCGGATGTTAAGCGCCTTGTTTACACAAGCTCAATCCACGCCCTCGTTGAGCCCCCTCACGGCACCACCATCGACGAAAGCTGTCCCTGCGATCCGTCGAGAATACCCATGTCTTACGGCAGGTCGAAGGCCAGGGCCACCCTTGAAGTCATCGGGGGGATACAAAAGGGTCTTGACGCTGTCATTATCCTTCCAACCGGCATGGTGGGCCCAAATGACTTCAGGCCATCCGAGATGGGCCAATTCATACTTGATTTTGCCAGAGGCAGGATACCGGTTAGCGTAGAGGGTGGATACAACTTCGTGGACGTGCGAGACGTGGCAGAAGGCCACGTCGAGGCAGCCTGTAAGGGCCGGTGCGGGTCAATGTACATTCTTGCAGGAGAATGGATCTCCATCCAAGCTATCATGGAGGAACTCTCGCTGCTGACTGGAAGAAGAGCTCCGAAGCTCAGACTTCCGCTCGCTGCAAGCAGGGCTCTTTCCACTCTGGTGACAGGGGTTTCTGTGGCCTTTGGGGTAAGGCCTTTGTTTTCGCGAGAAGCAGTGAGTACCGTTTTGAGCAACTCTGCTGTGTCCTCGGAAAAAGCCAGGCGGGAATTGGGGTTCAGGCCGCGTCCATTGAAGGAAACCATACGGGACGCTGTCGAGTGGTTTAAGAGTGCGGGTATGCTCGGGCAGAAAGGCGGTTCGGCTGTAGTCTAAGCTTGAGGGGGAGGAACTGGCTTTGGCTGATTTTCGATTGCTCGTCAGCCTGGGCAATAGAATCGTTCAGGACGGACAAGTGTGCTTGAACGTTGCTCTGCGTGAGCACGGGGTATCCAGCGCCGAGGCAAACGTGCTCATGTTTCTGTATAGCTCAGGGGACGGTGTCACCCAGGATACAATTGTATCCGGTGTGGACGTGTCCAAAGCAGCAATCTCCAGGACTCTCGCGTCTATGGAACGAAAGTCTCTTATCGTGCGGTCGAAAAACGAGTTTGACAGGCGCTCGTATCGAATCTGGCTCACCGACAGAGCCCGGGGGCTCCGTGATTATATTGAAGCGCAGTACAAAGAACTGGTAATTGCGGCAGCCGAAGGCATAGCCGAAGAGGAGGTCGAAGGGTTTACCAGGGTTCTTCAGAGGGTAGCGGAGAATCTGGAGTCCTACCGGAAACGACGCATCAGTTTTCCCACGCCAGGGCCTGGCCATATTTCCGAAGCGCACAAGCTATCACCACGGTGAGGGTTCAAGTTCGTAGATCACGTAGCGTCGCGACTCCTCCCGCCGTGTTGTGGGTCTACTTGTGGCAGACCTCAAGAGCCTCTGGGGTACGGTGAGGGAACCGGTGATAGAGAGCTCTTCCACTCTGACTCCTCGCTGCCGCGGACAAGAGGCGACGACCTCCCTCATGGGGCGGGGACTGATGGCCCGGCCAGAGTTGCTCTTGATGGACGAGCCTTCCCTTGGGCTGGCTCCCAAGCTGGTAGAAGACGTGTTTCATGTCATCGACCAAATCCACCGTGAGGGTAAGGCCATCCTGCTGGTGGAACAGAATGCACGGCTCGCCTTGAGCCTAGCTGACTACGCCTACGTCCTGGAGACCGGTTGCATTGCGGTGGAAGGACCCGGCCAGCAGTTGCTGACCGACGACAACGTGCGAAAGGCCTACCTGGGTGTGGAGGGTTAGCCACAAGTGCGGATGGCCGGAACGATGAGAGCGCCTACGTGGGAGAGGCGCGAACGAGGTAGAGTAGGCACATTCCGGAACCTCTGTCGGTTTGTTATTGGTCGGGATAACCCCTTTGTCCCGATGCGGTGAAGGTGTAATCGGGTAAGCGTTAGCGCGGCTCGTGACGGGCCAGCTACGGCGCGGCAGGGTCTGCGGGGAGGGTAGTGCATGGCACCTAAGAAGCTGGCGCAGAGGGTGTTGTCTGTCTCGCCTGTGGGGGTAGAGTGGGCCAGAAACCTGTCGCGGGAATTCCCGAATGTCCTGAGCATGGAGACAGCGGAACTCGACATTCCGCCTCCGGCGGCGGCATGGAGTGCGGCTGTGGAGGCGTTCCGCCGGGGGCTCAGTCAGTACGGTGACTTCGAGGACTTCCGGAGCTCAGGGACGCGGTTGCCGCCCACTTGCTTCGGCGTACCGGCGTGCAGTACGATCCTCGGAACGAGGTCGTCATTACTGCCGGAGCCTCGGAGGCCACTTTCCTGGCTCTCATGGCTCTGCTGGATCCTGATGAAGAAGCAATCTTGCCCGACCCCTCGTATCCCAACTTGGAAAAGGCCATTCGGCTCCTGGGGGGGATTCCCGTCCGCGTGCCCTATATTGAAGAGGAAGGGTGGCGCCTCGATTTGCGCACGTTTTCACAAGCCCTCAGCCCACGCACCAAGATGGTCGTGGTGGTGATTTCAATAACCCTACGGGCACCGAGCTAAACGGCTGTGAGCTGCGACACATCCTTTACGCTTGTCGGGCGGAGGGCCTTTTCCTCCTGTTCGACGCTGCCTTCGACGGCCTTGTTTACGACAGCCTGGTACCCCTCGTTCCCCGGGAGTTGCACTCCAGCCTGACCGAATTACGCCACCAGTTGTTGTGGGCAGGCGGGTTGGCCAAGAGTTATGCGTTGCCGTCTCTGCGCATCGGTTGGCTGGCAGGTCCGGGGCGCGTGATGCGGGCAGTGCGTACGATCCTTCACCCCTGTCTGAGCATCACCGCTAACCTGGCCGGCCAGTATGCTGCTGTGCCTGCCCTGGCCGCTTGGACGGACTGGCTAACCCCTGTGGTGGCGGAACTGGAAAGACGAAGGGACTACCTGGTGGCGGAACTGAACGCCATAAGTGGGGTCAACTGCCGTGTTCCCGAAGGTGGGTTTTTCGTGTTCCCAAATCATGAGCGTTTAGAGCGTGACTCCTACCGGTTCACCGAATATCTTGTGCGCCGGGCCGGCATATCGGTGAGCCCCGGGGCGGACTATGGTGCGCGTGGGGAAGGGCACGTGCGCATGGTTTTCGGCGGGCTGGACATGGGACGCCTCGAGGAGGCCATCCGTCGCCTGCGCTGTGCCGTCGACTGGTACCTGACAAGTTGCTGAGGGGGAGGCTTTCCCGGGTACGGCATGTTCAGGGTGTTTGCCTTCGGCAATTCACGGGGAGGGGTGGGGCGTGGTCATCGGGATACGGCGACTCCTGTCGGCGTCGGGTGTTTCATGGTTGTTCCCTCCAGCTTACTGAGTGTTGCCGCCCGCTCGGTACTTAGACGGCGATCCCATGCAAAAGGTTGCGCGCCGCCCGCCCCTGCCCCGTGCGGCGCGATCACCTCACGTGGGGCCCCGCCTCTGCCTCACGCACGCTGCCCGCGGCAGATACATCAGATGCACCGCGCACATCCCTGCCTCACGTGGCACGGAGGCCAGCGCTGTGCGGCCACCGCAGAGACGCAGGTGCACGGGGTAGTCGGTAGGGGGAACGCGGAACGTTGACGGGGATAGTTCCACAATGGTACGATGTAGTCGGCAGGGCTAAGCCGCGGTTACTTTTTGGCTACACATGTGAAAGGAAGCACAAGCATGGCGGTGGTCACCACCATCGCGCGGAAGTGCCGCAGGTGTTACACCTGCATCCGCCACTGCCCGGCCCGGGCCATCAAGGTGGAGGGCGGGCAGGCCCAGGTGGTGGCCGAACTCTGTATAGCCTGCGGGACCTGTTTGCGCGTGTGCCGCCAGCAGGCCAAGAAGATGGAATCCCACGTGGAAGCGGCCTGGGAGGTGCTGCGGGACGGCGGCGCAGCGGCCATCCTGGCCCCTTCTTACGTGGTCAACTACTGGCAGGTGTCCCCCGGGCAGGTGGCCTCTGCCCTGCGCCTGCTGGGGTTCGGGACCGTGGCGGAGGTCGCATTCGGGGCGGAACTGGTGGCCCTGGCGTACCTGCGCCTGCTCCAGGGACGGCCGGTGTTCGGGGGTGCCGGGACGGGGACGGGCGCTGGTGCTCGCGCCGGGACCGCGGCCGCTGCGCCCGGGGCCGGAACGGCCCCTGGATCCCAGGGTGGTATGCCTCGAGGGGCGGGAGGTCCCCTCATTTCCACTGCCTGCCCGGCGGTGGTGAACCTGGTGGAGATTCACTATCCGGAACTCATCCCCTGGCTGGCGCCCGTGGTTTCTCCCATGGTGGCCCTGGCCCGGTACCTGAAGCATCATGGATGCCGCAGCGTGGTTTTCGTGGGTCCGTGTGTGGCCAAGAAGGACGAGATGCGCCATCCCGGCCTGGCCGGGGCGGTGGATGCCGTGCTCACCTTCCCCGAACTGGACGAGATGCTGGCGGCGCGGGGAATCGCGATCGGTGACCTCCCGGCGGGGGCCTTCGATCCCCCTCACCCGCAGCTGGGGCGGTGTTTCCCCCTCTCCGGGGGTCTTTTGCGCACGGCTTCCCTGCAGGTTGACCCTCTACATCCGGCGGTGATGGCGGTGGACGGGCGGGATCGGGTGCTGCGCAAGCTGGACCGGCTCCGTCATTCCCAGTTCCGCCCCGTGCTGCTCGACCTCCTCTTCTGCGAGGGTTGCATCGACGGTCCCCTCATCGACCGCACCATCACTCTCACCGAGCGCCGCAAACGCCTGGCCGACCACGTACTGGCCGGGAGCGCGGGGGAGCCGGGCCTGGCGGCGGCCGACGCCCTGCTGGACGAGGTGGACCTGTCCCGTACCTTTCGCGATCGCCACCTGGAGCAGCCCGCGCCCACAGAGCAGGAAATCCGGCGCATCCTGGCCCTCACACGCAAGTACCGCCCCGAGGATGAGCTGGACTGCGGTGCCTGCGGCTATGCCACCTGCCGCGATAAGGCCCTGGCCGTGTGGCGGGGTGTGGCCGAAGCGGAAATGTGCCTGCCCTACATGATCGAGGAGCTGGAGCAGTCGGTGGGGGAACTGGCGCGTTCGCACCAGGAGCTGGAGGAATCGCACATCCAGCTACAGCGCATGCAGGAGGAGCTAATTCAATCAGAAAAGATGGCCTCGCTGGGGCAGCTTTCCGCCGGGGTGGCCCACGAACTCAACAACCCCCTGGGCGGCATCCTGCTCTTTGCCGGCAGCCTCCTGGAGGAACTGGCCGCCGACGACCCCCGCCGGCGGGAAATCGAACTCATCCGCCGGGAGGCCCAGCGGTGTCGCGACATCGTGCGCAATCTCCTCAACTTCGCCCGCCAGACCCGGCTGCGCAAGCAGGAAGTCAAGGTGGCCGATCTGCTGCGGGAGGTGATGGAGGTGATGGCCCCTCACATCCCGCCGACGGTGACGGTTCGCGAGGAGATATGCGAATTGCCGGTGGTGTGGCTTGACGCGGGGGAAATGAGGCAGGTGTTCACCAACGTGATCTCTAACGCCATCGATGCCATGCCCGACGGCGGTACCCTTACCATCCGCGCCGCGCGCTGCGGCGAAGGGGTCACGGTATGCCTGGCGGACACCGGATGTGGCATCCCCCCCGAGCACCTCAACCAGATCTTCCAGCCCTTCTTTACCACCAAACCGCCGGGCAAGGGGACCGGGCTCGGGCTGGCGACGGCCTACGGCATCGTGAAACTGCACGGAGGCGACATCAAAGTGCGCAGCCAGGTGGGGGTAGGCACCGAGGTGGAGATCTACCTGCCCCGGGGTGAACCGGAGGCGACGACTGCGGCTCACCCGGAGCGCCGTACCGAGGAGTTGACCGGAGGGGTGGGATCATGAGTGCGAACGTGCGGCGGGGGGTCGTGCTGGTGATCGACGACGACCGGGACCTGCTGGAAGTGGACCGCCTGGCCCTGGAGGCGGCGGGATACGAGGTGCACACCGCCACCACGGGGCGGGAGGGCCTGGCCCTGGCCCGGTCGCTGCGGCCGGATGTGATCGTGCTGGACATCATGATGGAAACGCTGACGGAAGGCTTCGATGTGGCGTCGGCCCTGATGGATGACCCGGCCACGCGCCGGATTCCCGTGGTTATGGTCTCGGCATACGCGCAGGCGGTGCGGGTTCCGGACAAGTTCCGCGTGGGGCAAAAGAAGCCGGGAGTGGGGGCGGGTCCCCTGGACGGGCGGCTGGCGCTGGCTACCGCTTACTACGAGAAGCCGGTTTCCCCCGGGCGCCTGGTGCAGATCGTGGACAGGATTCTCACAAGGTAGGTGGAAGGCGATGCCTGGAAGAGTGCTGGTGATCGACGACGAAGCTTCCATCCGGCTGGCCTGCGAGAAGGTGCTGAGGGCGGCCGGGTATGAGGTCGAGGTGGCGGCCGACGGGGCCGAGGGCCTCGAGCGGCTGCGCCCGGGGGTCTTCGACGTGGCCCTGGTGGACCTCAAGATGCCGGGTGTGGATGGCATGGAGGTCCTGCGGCGGGCGCGGGAGGTGGACCCGGACCTGGTGACCATCGTCATCACCGGGTACCCCTCCTACGAGAGCGTGGTGGAGGCCGTCAAGGCGGGGGCGTACGATTACATCCCCAAGCCCTTCAGCCCCGACGAGTTGCGAACGGTGGTGGGTCGGGGGTACGAGAAGCACGATCTGGAGAGGCAGGCGCGCCTCCTGCGCGAGGAGCGGGCGCGCAACCTGGCCACCATCGCCGAGGAGCGCGGGCGGCTGCTCACGGTGATCAACTCCATGGCCGACGGCGTGATGGTCACCGACCGGGAGGGCCGCCTGGTGCTCTATAACCCCGCTTCTGCCCGCTGGCTGGCCCCCGACCCCCTGGGGCGTCCCCTGGGCGAGGTGTGCGGCTGGGGCGAACTGGAAGGGCTGGTGCGCGAGGTGACGACCACGGGCGGGTTGCGCTCCCTCAGCACCGACCTGGCATCGGACAAGGGAGCGCCCACCTTCATGGTAACCGTGGCTCCCGTCCTGGCCGAGGCTGAGGCTGCACAGGCGGCTGCCGGTCCCGGCCCCGGCGGTCCCCGCCCTGCAGAGGCGGCTGCCGGTCCTGGCGGTACGGGCCCTGAGGCCCGCCGGGCGGGGCGAGAGGTGCTGGGTGCGGTGCTGGTGCTGCGGGACGTGACGGAGTTGCGCCGCCAGGAGCGGGAGCGGGCCAACTTCATGGCCATGGTCTGCCACGAGATCCGGGTCCCCCTTTCCGCCATTGCCGGTTACCTGGAACTCATGCTGCAGGGTGTGGTCGGCCAGGAAGCCTGGCCCGGGTTGCTGGAACGTTGTCGGGCCCGTGCCGAGGGGCTGGTGGCCCTCATCCAGGACATGCTCGACCTGTCCCGCATGGAGACGCTGGTACGGCAGGTGGAGCGCGTCGCCGTCCGCGAGGTGGTGGAGGAAAGCGTGGCCATGCTGGGTCCCCAGGCCGAGCGGGCCGGGGTGACCGTGCGCGTGGAGGCGCCGGATGCGGAGACCGTGGTGAGTGCCGATCGCTTCGAGTTGGGGCGGGTAGTGACCAATCTCCTCTCCAACGCCATCAAGTTCAACCGTCCGCGCGGGTCGGCTACCGTTTCGTGGCGCAGGGAAGGGGACTACCTGGTGATCAGGGTGGAGGACACGGGTATCGGCATCGAGCCCCGTCACCTCCCCCGGCTGGGCGAGGAGTTCTACCGGGTGCGCGAAGAGGCCACCGCCGGCATCCCCGGAAGCGGCCTGGGTCTGTCCATCGTGAGGAATATCGCCCGTAGCTACCACGGGGACCTGCGCATCACCAGCGAGCCCGGGGTGGGTACCGCGGTCGAAGTGAGGCTCGCCTGTTGCCCGGGCTTGTGAACGAGAGTACAATGTACATTGGGGAGATAGAGTGGCAGTCGTAAGCACCATTCCGGGCCGGTGCCGGCAGTGCTACTCCTGTGTGCGCCATTGCCCGGTGAAAGCCATCATGGTGCGCGAGCAGCAGGCCACCGTCCTGGAGGAGCGCTGCATTTCCTGCGGGCACTGCGTCACCCTGTGCAGCCAGAAAGCCAAGCGGGTGGCCTCCGACCTCAAAGCGGTCCGGGAGATGCTGGCGAAGGGGCGGCCAGCGTGTGCCCTGCTCGCCCCTTCGTTCGTGGCCGAGTTTTACCCCCTCCGGCCGGGGCAGGTGGTGGCTGCCTTGCGGCGCCTTGGGTTCCGCTGGGTGTACGAGGTGGCCTACGGGGCGGAACTGGTGACCGGGGAGTATCAGCGTCTGCTGCGCCGGGCCGCGCAGGCGGGGTGGAGGCGGCCCCTGGTGAGCACCCCCTGTCCCGCCGTGGTGCACCTGGTGGAACGGCACTTCCCCTCCCTGGTTTCCTTCCTGGCCCCGGTGGTTTCCCCCATGGTGGCGACGGCGAGGGCCGCCCGCGTTTTCCTGGGCGACACCCCCGGGCTGGCCACGGTGTTCATCGGACCCTGCGTGGCCAAGATCGAGGAGGCCCGCCATCCTGAGGTAGGCGGGGCGGTGGATGGGGTGCTCGGCTTCCCGGAATTGCGGGGCTGGTGGCAGGAGGCCGGGGTGGACCCCTCGTCCCTGCCCGAGGAAGGGTTTGACAACCCGCCCGCGACCCTGGGCAAGCTCTACCCCGTGCCCGGGGGGTTGCTGCGCACGGCGGCCCTGCGGGCGGACGTGCTGGACAACGAGATCCACGTGGTGGAGGGCCGGGAGAAATCCCTGGAGTTCCTGCGCGCCCTGGAGAGGCGGGAGGTCGGGGGGACCTTCGTGGATATCCTCTTCTGCGAGGGCTGTGTGAGCGGTCCCCTGGCCGGCAGCAGCCTTCCCGCCTACGGCCGCCGTGACCGGGTGGTGCGGGAGGTGCGCGCCCTGCCCCCGGCCTCCCTCCGTCTGGCGCAACCGCCCCCCGGGGTTGTCCTGCACCGGGAGTTCACCCCCCGGCCGGTGCTGTTGCCCGAGCCGGACGAAGGCCGGATCCGGGCCATCCTGCGCGAACTGGGCAAGACCAGGCCGGAGGACGAGTTGAACTGCGGTGCCTGCGGGTATGCCACCTGCCGGGACAAGGCGGTGGCCGTGTTCCAGGGCCTGGCGGAGAACAAGATGTGCCTCCCCTACCTCATCACTGAACTGCAAAACAGGAATGCCGAACTGGCTTACCTGCGGGATTACAACCGCAACATCGTGGAGAGCATCGCCGAGGGGGTCATCGTCACCGACCGGGAGGCCACCATCACGGTATTCAACGACCCCCGCGGCCACCTCTCCGACCACCCCCGGGCGGAACTGATCGGCCGCAAGCTCTTCCGGGCCCTGCCCCACCTGGACCGCGAAGAGGTGAGGAAGGCCATCTCCGCCGTGCTGGAGGAAGGCAGGGTGGGGTCGGTGCCCGAGCTCCGGTACCAGTTGCGGGACCGCCCCGTGGTGTCCAGCCTGCGCGCCTATCCCCTGCGCGGGGAGCAGGGAGCATTGCTGGGGGCGGTGGTGATCTGCCAGGACATTACCGAGGAGAAGCGCTGGTTCACCCGCCTGGCGGAGTCGGACCGGCTGGCATCCCTGGGACGGCTGGCGGCGGGGGTGGCCCACGAGATCAACAATCCCCTCACCCTGGTGTCCGGATATGCCGAACTCCTCCGCGATGGTGTGAGTGACCCCGCACTGCGGGAGCAGGCCACCGTCATCGTGGAAGAAGTGGAGCGCATCGCCGGCATCGTGCGCAACCTGCTCACCTTCGCTCGCCAGCAGCGGTCCACCGTCACGCCGTGTGACGTCAGCGCCATCCTGGGGCGCCTGGTGGCCCTCACCGCCTCGCAGTTTCAGAAGGCCCACGTGGAGCAGGTGGTGGAGAGCGAGCCCGGGCTGCCCGTCGTGGCCGCCAACCCCTCTGAACTGGAGCAGGTTTTCCTGAACCTGATGATCAATGCCCTGGAGGCCATGCCGGACGGAGGCACCCTCAGCATCCGGGCGCGTGCGGTGGTCACCGATGGCGTGCCCTGGGTGGAGGTGCGGTTTGCCGACACCGGCTGCGGCATCCGGGAGGAACACCTCGACCGCATATTCGAGCCCTTCTTCACCACCAAGGAAGTGGGCAAGGGCACCGGTCTGGGCCTATCCGTGTCCTACGGCATCGTGCGCAAGTACGGGGGGACCATCGAGGTCTCGAGCGAAGAGGGTAAGGGGAGCGAGTTCGTGGTGCGGCTTCCCGTGGCGGATAACGGGGAGCGGTGGCACCGGAGGTGACGGTCTTGTCAGCGCGCATCCTGGTGGTGGACGACGAGCCGCGGGTGTGTCAGTTCCTGCGCACCGTACTGGAGGCCGAGGGGTGGCAGGTAACCGCAGCTCAGGGGGGCGCCCAGGCCCTGGAGGAACTGGCACGGGGCAGCTACGACCTGGTGATCACCGACCTGGTCATGCCCGAAGTGGACGGCATGCAGGTGCTGGAGGCCGCCCGGGCCGAGGACCCGGATGCGGTGGTGATCGTCATCACCGGGTATTCCACGGTGGAGTCCGCGGTGGAGGCCATGAAAAAGGGCGCCTTCGACTACGTCCCCAAGCCGTTCAAGGTTGAGCACATCAAGCTCCAGTGCCGCCGGGCCCTGGAGCAGCGCCGGGTGGTGCTGGAAAACCGGGTGCTGCGCCACCAGTTGAGCGTTACAGAAGTCCGTTTCGGGCGCATGATCGGGAACAGTCCCGCCATGCGGGAGGTGTACCGCCTCATCGCCAAAGTGGCTCCCACCGACAGCACCGTGCTCATACGGGGGGAGACGGGCACGGGGAAGGAGCTGGTGGCGCGGGCCATCCACTACCACAGCCCGCGTCGGGAACACCCCCTGGTGACCGTAAACTGTGCCGCGCTGCCGGAGACCCTGCTGGAGAGCGAACTGTTCGGGTACACCCGGGGTGCCTTCACGGGCGCCACCGCCCCCAAGCGGGGCCTGCTGGAGGAGGCGGACGGGGGGACCTTTTTCCTGGACGAGATCGGGGATGTGAGCCTGGCCCTCCAGGCCAAGTTGCTGAGGGTGCTGGAGGAGGGGGAGTTCCTGCGTCTGGGGGAAACGCGGCCCCGGCGGGTAGACGTGCGGGTCATCGCCGCCACCAACCGTGACCTGGAGGCGGCCCTGGACAGCGGGGGTTTCCGCTCCGACCTGTACTTCCGGCTGAACGTGTTCACCATCAACCTGCCCCCCCTGCGGAAGCGGGAGGGAGACATCCCCCTGCTGGCCGGCCACTTCCTGCAGAGGAGCGCCCAGCGCATGGGCAAGCCCCTGCGCGGCTTCACGCCGCGGGCCATGGAGTGCCTGAGCCGGTACTCGTGGCCGGGCAATGTGCGCGAGTTGGAGAACGTGGTGGAGCGGGCGGCCATCCTGGCGGAGGGACCCTTTGTGGATGTGGGCGACCTGCCCCGCGAGATGCAGCATCCCGCGCCCGGGCCGGATCCCCTGCCGTTGCCCCTGCCCTTGCCCGAGGGGCGAAGCTTCAAGGAAGCCGTGCGGGAATTTGAACGCTCCCTCGTGCTGGCGGCCCTCGAACGCGCGGGGGGAGTGCCCGCCCGGGCGGCGCGCCTGCTGGGGCTGAACCGTTCTACCTTCCACGAGATCACTCGCAGGTTGGGCATCCAGGACCGGGTGCGGGCCACGGCGGAGCGCCGTTAATATTCCTGAACACGTTCACGTCTTTGAACGAAGGCCCGGGGGGACCTCCGCCCACCACGGCGGGGCGGTGGAATCACTGGCGCTATAAAAGGCCGTCTGCCAAGGTTTTTTGGGCTTGACCCGCCGCCGACCGGGCAGGGCCAGGCCTGCGGACCCTGGCACGCCTCTTGCGCCACCAACGGGGTGGAGGCCGCCAGACAGGCTGGGCTCCGGTGAGGACGAGGAGGTGGGCCAGATGGCCGAACCGGCTGTAACCCGCGAGCAGTTGATGCGGGAGAAGAAGTTCTGGGAGGAGAAAGTGCGCAGGCTGCGCCTGCTGCCTCCCGCCCCCAGGACGGGATGGGGATTTGACATCGACCCCGACCTGGAGTACGCCCGGGTGGAGGAGATCTACAGCACCCTGGGCCCCAACCTGGAGTGGTTCGCGCGTACGGAAAAGGTGGATTACAGCGCCCTGCGCCGCCAGCGGGAGATCGAACGGCGCCTGGACCAGAACTAGCGGGGAGGACGGGAAGTGTTGCGGAGAGTGCTGGTCTGCGGGGGCGCGGGTTGCGTCTCGTCCGGTTGTGCCGCGGTCCGGGACGCCCTCCTGGCCAGAGTGGCGGAAGCCTCCCCGGCCGGAGTGGAGGTGGTGGTGACCGGGTGCATCGGGGCCTGCGCCCTCGGACCCCTGGTGCTGGTGGAACCTGAAGACGTGCTCTACTGTCGCGTGCGGCCGGACGACGCCCGCGAGATCGTGGAGTCACACCTGGTGGGCGGGAGGGTGGTGGAGCGGCTGGCCTGGCGTGATGCGGAAGGCCGCGTGTGCCCCACCCTCGCCGACATTCCCTTCTTCGCCCGCCAGGTGAAGCTGGTGCTGCGCAACTGCGGCCGCATCGATCCCGAGGACGTGGACGAGTACCTGGAGAGGGGTGGCTACCGTGCCCTGGAGGAGGTGGTCACCCGCTGGACGCCGGCCCGGGTGATCGAAGCGGTGGAGGCCGCGGGGCTCAGGGGCCGGGGAGGAGCGGGGTTTCCCACGGCCAGGAAGTGGGAGTTCGCCCGCCGCGAACCGGAGCGGCCCAAGTACGTGGTGTGCAACGCCGATGAGGGTGACCCCGGGGCCTTCATGGACCGTAGCGTACTGGAGGGGGACCCCCACAGCGTGCTGGAGGGGCTGGCCATCGCCGGCTACGCCATCGGGGCCGAGAAGGGTTTCGTGTACGTGCGGGCGGAATACCCGCTGGCCCTGAGCCGCCTGGAGATCGCCCTGGCCCAGGCCTATGAACGGGGCCTGCTGGGCCGGCGGCTGTTCGGCACCGATTTCAACTTCGACGTGGAGGTACGCGTGGGTGCCGGTGCCTTCGTGTGCGGAGAGGAAACGGCGTTGCTGGCCTCCCTGGAGGGACGCCGGGGTATGCCGCGGCCGCGGCCGCCTTTCCCCGCCCGGAGCGGCTACCTGGGGCATCCCACCGTCATCAACAACGTGGAGACCCTGGCCAACGTGCCCCTGATCATCCGGGAGGGGCCGGAGAAGTTCGCCTCCCTGGGTACGGAGAAGAGCCGGGGGACCAAGGTGTTTGCCCTGGCCGGGAAGATCAACCTTACCGGACTGGTGGAAGTGCCCATGGGCACTACCCTGCGGGAGATCATCTTCGACATCGGGGGCGGTATCCCCGGGGGCAAACGGTTCAAGGCCGCCCAGACCGGCGGCCCTTCGGGCGGTTGCATCCCCGCCCAGTTCCTGGATGTCCCTGTGGATTACGAGTCCCTGGCCGGGCTGGGGTCCATCATGGGTTCGGGCGGCCTCATCGTGCTGGACGAGGACACCTGCATGGTGGATGTGGCCCGCTTCTTCCTGCAGTTCACCCGGGACGAGTCCTGCGGCAAGTGCCCGCCCTGCCGCGAGGGCATCCCCCAGATGCTGGCCATCCTGGACCGCATTGTGGCGGGGCGCGGGCGGGAGACGGACCTGGAGGATCTGGAGAGGCTGGGCCGCTTCATCAAGCTGACCGCCCTGTGCGGCCTGGGCCAGACGGCACCCAATCCCGTGCTTTCCACCCTCAGGTACTTCCGTTCCGAGTACGAGGCCCACATCTTCCGGCAGGAGTGCCCCGCCGCCGTTTGCCGGTCCCTCACCAGTTTCGTGGTGGACCGCGCCGAGTGCATGGGTTGCGGCGCCTGCACCCGGGTCTGCCCGGCGGGGGCCATCAGCGGGCGGGTTAAGGAACCACACGAGATAGATCAGGAGAAGTGCATCCGTTGCGGCCAGTGCCGCACCGTGTGCGCTTTTTCCGCCGTCCACCAGGTGCCCGGACGCGCGGTAGCTGTCGCCACAGGAGGGAGCGGCCATGGCAGTCACTGAACGCCTCCCGCTGGGCCGGGTCGCCGAGGAAGTGCGCCCAGAAGTAGAACTGGTAACCCTCACCATCGACGGCCGGGTGGTGCAGGTTCCCGCGGGGATCACCCTGCTGGAGGCGGCGCGGCTGGCGGGTATGCGCATCCCCACGCTCTGCCATCACCCCGCCCTGCCCCCCGAGGGGGCGTGCCGGGTCTGCCTGGTGGAGGTCGAGGGGCGGAGCAACCTGGTCCCTTCCTGCCAGTTCCCGGTGGCGGACGGGCTGCGCGTGCGCACCAACTCGCCCGTGGTGCGGGAGGCCAGGCGCACGGTGGTGGAGCTGCTGCTGGCGCGTCATCCTCACGACTGCCTCGGGTGCGTCCGCAACGGGTCCTGCGAGTTGCAGGAGCTGGCGCGACAGGTGGGGGCGGATCCGGATCGTTTTCAGGGGCAGCCCTCCTCCGTGCCGGTGGATGACTCCAGCCCCGCCCTGGTGCGCGATCCCGCCCGCTGCATCCTGTGCGGCCGGTGCGTGCGCGCCTGCTCCCTGCAGGCCGTTGGCGCCCTGGGGTACGCGTACCGGGGTCTGGCTACCACGGTCGGTCCGGCCTTCTCCCACCGGCTGGCCGAGGTTTCTTGTGTGGCGTGCGGGCAGTGCGCCAGCGTATGCCCCGTGGGGGCCATCGTGGAGCGGGACGATACCGCCCGGGTCTGGGAAGCCCTGGCGGACCCAGCCCGCTACGTGGTGGTTCAGGTGGCCCCCGCGGTGCGCGCCTCATTGGGAGAAGCGCTGGGGCTCCCTCCCGGGACCCCGGTGACGGGAAAGCTGGTCACTGCCCTGCGCCGCCTCGGCTTCCGGCAGGTCTTCGACACCGAGTTCACCGCCGACCTCACCATCGTGGAGGAGGCCAACGAATTCCTGCACCGGCTCGCCGAGGGCGGTCCGCTGCCCATGTTTACCTCCTGCAGCGCGGGCTGGGTGAAGTTCTGCGAGCACTTCTTCCCCTCGCGGCTGCCCCAGGTGTCCACCTGCAAGTCGCCGCAACAGATGATGGGGGCCCTGGTGAAGACCTACTTCGCCGAGGTGCAGCAGGTCGACCCGGATTCCATCTTCTCGGTGTCGGTGATGCCCTGCACCGCCAAAAAGCTGGAAGCGGCCCGGCCCGAGATGGGCGGCGGAGGCAGACGCGACGTGGACGCCGTGCTCACCACCCGGGAACTGGCCCGCATGATACGGGAGGCGGGGCTGGACCTGGCCGCCCTTCCCGAAGACCGCTTCGACCCGCCCCTGGGGGCGGCCACGGGGGCAGCCTCCGTGTTCGGCGTCACGGGGGGTGTGATGGAGGCGGCCCTGCGCACGGTGTACGAGTGGGTGACGGGAAGCGAGCTGGGCACCCTGGAGTTCGCCGCCCTGCGGGGATGGGAGGGCGTACGGGAAGCCACCATCCACCTGGACGGGCAGCGGGTGCGGGTGGCCGTGGTGCACGGCCTGGGGAACGCCGCCCGCTTCCTCCGGGCCCTGGAGGAGGGCGCGCCGAGCCCCGCGGAGGGCCCGGGGCAAGGGCGGCCCTACCACTTCGTGGAAATAATGGCCTGCCCGGGCGGGTGCGTGGGCGGCGGCGGTCAGCCTTACGCCCTTGACCCCGAGGTCAAGCGGGCCCGTGCCGCAGTCCTTTACCGCGAAGACAGCAGCCGGAGGCTGCGGCTTTCCCACCGCAACCCCACCGTGCAGTGGCTGTACCGCCACTGGCTCGGTGAGGTGGGGGGCGAAAAGGCCCACCGGTTGCTCCACACCACCTATCAACCCCGGGAACCCTACTGATGCCCGTTCCCGGGAAGGCAATCTACGGCCCCGGGACCGGCAGACGCTGGCCCCGGGGCGCGCACACCGGCGCGCGGGCGCCCGTGTGCCGACGTACGGAGGCGATCCCCTTGCCTGTATTACCGGCGGAGTGCCTGGAAGAATCGGATCCACGCTTCGCACGCCTGGACGAGGTAATCGAGCGGTACGGGCGCAATCCTTCTGCTCTGATCCAGGTCCTGCACGAGGCCCAGAAGCTGTTCGGCTACCTGCCCGAACAGGTGCAAATGCGCGTGGCGCGTCGTCTGGGTCTCCCTGTCAGTCACGTGTTCGGCGTATCCACCTTCTACGCCCTGTTCTCCCTGCGGCCGGTGGGACGGCACCGCATACAGGTGTGCATGGGCACGGCCTGTTACGTGAAAGGAGGGGAGCAACTGCTGGCCGACCTGCAGGAGAGGCTGGGGGTCGGGATCGGTGAGACAACGGCCGATGGCCGCTTCGAACTGCAGGCCGCCCGCTGCCTGGGTTGCTGCGGCCTTTCCCCGGTGATCACCGTGGATGGTGACGTGTACGCCGAGTGCAAGCCGCGGCTGCTCCCCGCCATCCTGAAGAAGTACGACTGAGCACCCCGGCTTCTCTGTTCCCACGCGCCGCCGCGTTCCCTCCGCCCGATGGGGTGTGGCCTTCTCTGCGCCGTCACGTTACGCCCTGCGGGCCCTTACCCCGCGGGGACGCGCAGCGTACGGAACTCCCGGCCATCCCACATGGGGTAGATCTCGACGGAGCCGGGGTCGGCCCCGGGGGGCGGGCCGAGGGATGGGTCCACGACGAGGGATGGCTCACCATCGGGGGCGTCGATGCGGTGCCCCAGGCCGAGGAGGGCCGAGATGAGGGCAAAGGGAACTGCCGCCGACCAGGCCTGGGGCGAGCAGGAGTCGGGGTAGGGGACGGGGCGGGGCTCGGGGGAGATGGGGGCCCAGCGCCGGTGCGGACCGGGGCGCCTGCCGGTGTCACGGTCGAAGCCGGCGAAGAGTTCCGGGAAACGGCCACCCGGCAGGTGGTCCAGGGCGTCCATGAGGGCGGCGATCACCTGCCGGGCCTCTTCCCGGAAGCCGTAGCGGGCCATGCCCAGCACCGCCAGGGCGGTGTCGTGGGGCCAGACGGAACCGTTGTGGTAACTGAGCGGGTTGAAGAGGGCGGAGTCGGGGCCCAGGGTGCGGATTCCAGCCGTTCGCCCAGGGCGGCGGCCCGGTCCGGTTGCATCACCTGGTGGCCGCGCCTGCAGAGCAGTTGTCCCAGGAGCAGCCTGGCCCGGTAGGCGTACCCCTGGACCTCCGCCGCGGCGATGGGTGGGGACGCCGGCTCTCCCGACGGGTGGCACATGGCCGCCGGCGAGTCCTTCCACGACTGATTGCGGAGACCCGTGCCGATGGGTGCATACTCAAGGAGTCCGTCCCCGTCGGGGTCGCCGGCGGTGTCCATCCACTCCAGGGCGGCCAGCACGTGGGGCCAGAGGTGCCGCATGACAGGTACGTCTCCGGTGGCTGCCCAGTACTCGGCCGCCAGCAGAACGAAGAGGGGGGTGGCATCGACGGAACCGTAGTAGCGACCGAAGGGCACCACCCCCGTGTTGGCGAGTTCGCCCCAGCGCAACTCGTGAGGGATCTTACCGGGGGCCTCCTCCCGGGCGGGATCGGTGGAGGTCCCCTGGTATTCCGCCAGCGTCACCAGGCAACTACGCGCCAGGTCGGCGCCGAAAGGTAGCAGCATGAGGCAGGTGAGGAGGGCGTCGCGGCCGAAAAGGGTGCCGTACCAGGGAAGTCCCGCCACCGGCTCGGGTCCGTGGCCGAAGTCGGTGAGCAGCATGAGGATGTCGGCCGCCGCACGCTCCAGGACCCGGTTCCAGCGCTCGCTGCCCGTGCGCACCAGGGCCAGTGCGCACGGCCAGTTTCGGCCGGGGTGCACGTGAAGGGGCTCTCCCAGACGCGGAACCCCTCTGCCTCTGCCCACAGGCTCACCGTCAGGGGCCAGCCGCCCCCGTGCCGCAACTCCGGGGTCCAGGTGGCCGTTAGCTGAGCGGCCTGCCCGCCGGCCTGGGGACCACGGACGTGCAGGTGGGCGGGGGCGGGGTCGAAGAGCAGGTGCAGGGAGCGGCGGTACCCGTCGCTGCCGCGGTAAGGGAACTCGACCCGACTGCGGTCTTCGGAAACGTCGGGCGATTCGACCAGCCCGCGCGTGCAGACCCGCCCGGCCCGCACGTCGAAGATGTCCGCGAAGGGGACCGTGAGGTGCAGTTCCAGCCGCAGGCGACGGGGATGGGCGTCCCAGTTCCGCACCACCACGCCTTCCGTCCAGCGGCCCCAATGGACAGAGCGACGGATGCTCACGGTCAGGGAATGAGAGGGCAGGTATCGGCCCGCCTTAGCCCGGTCGCCCGCCAGGACGAAGGCAGCGCCGCAGTCGGTTTCCTCTCCCAGGAGTGGTACCGGGTGGCGGCCATCCACGGTCCACCGCCACCCCGAGACGAAACAGGTATCGGCCAGGTAGAAGCCATCCCCCCGGCCGGGCGGTGCCTCCTCGCCCGCGAGCATCCCGTCGGGACCCGATACCACAAAGGCCGCGCCGTGCTTCACGATGAGCCTGCCCATACCCATTCTCCCTGTCCCCCCTGCCATCTGGTCGCCGTCGTGCCGGTAATAAGGGCGGTGCGGTGGCCCTGCGGAGATCTTCGCCACCGGAGAGCGGTATCCCGCCTCACTCCCTGTTGGGCGGCCAAAGGACCGGGGACTTTGGACCGCAAGCTGCTGTCGGAGCAGGACTTTCTTCCCAGGCGTCGAATAGAGAGGAGGGCAGCTGGGCTGCCCAGCGTCTATGCAGCCCTATATAGGGAGGATGACGGTGTCGTTCCAGAAGGTGAGCCGGTATCGCCTCTACCAGGACGTGGTGAGTCAACTGGTGGAGCACATCAGGGCGGGTCAGATTCAGCCGGGGGAACGGTTCCCTTCCGAGCGCGAACTGGAACGGCAGATGGGGGTCAGCCGCGGCATCCTGCGGGAAGCCTTCCGGGTGCTGGAGGCACGGGGTATCATCGAGTCCCGCCCCGGGGGCGGAAGGTTCTTGAGGCAGTTGAACGGCCAGAACCTGTTCGACCTGGAATCGGGCTTCGTCAGGCTGGAAAGGGCGGTGCTGCTGGACATCTGCGAGGCCAGGCAGATCATTGAGGTCAGGGCGGCCCAGCTGGCGGCGGAGCGGGGCAAGGTCGAGGAGATCGAGCACATCAAGAGGGTGATCGACGAGTTCTTCCGTACCCAGTTCGACCAGGGGGAGCAGATGGACCGGGACCTCGACTTCCATGTGGCGGTGGCCCGGGCGAGCGGGAACCTGGTGATCTGGGAGCTGGTGCGGGTGCTGGTGGGCATCCTGCGGGAGCACCGGCAGCAGATGCACCTGCCGCGTGCGGAGTGGGCGGCAATGTGCCGCCAGCACTACGACGTTTACGAGGCGATCAGAGCCCGCGAGGGCCGTGAGGCAGCCCGGCGCATGGCGGAGCACCTGGAGCGTTTGCGGAAGGTGTTGGAGGAGACCTAGCCGGGAGGCGGTAGTGGTGCGCATCGGGGAACATCCCATTCTGACTTTCCTTGCGCGCAGGAAGGTGACCTTTTTCTTCGAAGGCCGGCCCCTCGAGGGTTACGAGGGTGAGCCCATTGCGGCCGCGCTCCATGCGGCGGGCATCCGCGTCCTGCGGGAGAGCCCGGTGCTGGGGCGCCCGCGGGGCATCTTCTGTGCGGTGG
>JACIYH010000047.1 GCA_014360055.1 Bacillota bacterium
CGGCTCCGGTCCAGGTCCGCCCTCCTGCTACCTGCAAGGAATCGCGGGAGGCACGTCTGGAGTGACTGGAGCCGTCTATCCCGGGGGCTGCGTGCCAAAAGCGCGCGTGGTCGGTGTCCCTCCGAGGGAGACCGGGGCAGGGGGATACCCCTATCCCGGGCGGCACCTGTGGTTGGCTGTGGACCCCAAGGCCCGCCTGGAGATGGTCTATCCCCGGTTCCGGGGCGTGATCCCCCGGCGCAAATGGTCGGGAGTGCTGTTCGCCCGGCCTCTCAACAATGCGCGGCTATCTGCACTTATTGTTGAGTTTCGAGGAACGGTGGGACGAGAACACGATACCCACGTCGTTCCCCACGCCCGTCATGTCCCCTTCCTTGTGGGCTACCTGCAGCCCGGGCGGCAACTGTCCGGGCAGACCCACGTAATGTTAACATAAAGCACACTTGAGCACAAGTTTCCGTCCTATCCGGACTGACCGCAGGAGGCATTGTGCCAGTCCGCCTGGCCGGCCCTGTGCCGTGGCGGCGGCCCCGTGCGACGGGCGGGCCGCCGGCAACTGCGGGTGCTCAGCGGGGTACCTGCTCGACCTGTCCCTTCTTCAGATCCCAGGTCCAGTCCGGCGCCAGTGGAGAGGGTTGGCCGGGCAGGCTCTGCACCCTGAACGCCAGGGTGTGGTCGTCTTTCCACCCCGCTATGGAAACCTGGTATGCGGAGGGTGGGAACTCCTCCCGGGCAGGGAACGGCAAGGCGGTGCCCCGGGCGACCGCGTAGGCCCGCAGAGTACTACCGCCGGCGGGCGAGAGCACCTGCACCGCCAGGTAGTCATCCCGCGGCGACCACGACAGCGCCCGGATGCCACCCTCAAAGTACAGGTCCAGGGGGATCGGCCTGGCCTCCCGGAGGTTCAGGTATCCCACCAGAGGGTGAAGGCCTACGGTGCTCCAGGCCACCCGGGTACCGCCCGGTGAAAGGGCGCAGGGGCCGAAACCGTCCTTGCCCACGCCGAACTCGCTCTCGCCGCCCTGGGGACGGAAGGTGGCCGGTAGCTGTTCCAGGCCGACCAGCTTCTTTTTCTGGCCCGAGCCGTCGGCCAGGTAAAGGGTCGGACCTTCCGCCACCAGCCCAAAGCGGGGCGGTAGCGTGGCCTCGGCGTCCCGGCGCACGCCTTCCAGGAAATTGAGCAGGCTGGTGAGGGGTTCCGGTATGGGGGCCACGCTGCCCACCGTCACCCGGTAGTTGCGCTGGGGAGTTCGGACTTCCACGGTGCGGAACAATTCGTCCGCCGGAGCGGGCTGGCTGGGAAAGGTGGCGGGGAGGTGGGGCCAGTCCACTTCCTGGGCCAGGCGGGTGAGGGCGGCCGCCTGCTCCGGGGTCAGGTGCCCCGCAGTCCGTCGTGCAGTGTCCTTACCGTCGTGGTAGGTCCATGCCCCCGCGGAGTCGATGGTGAGGACGAGATCGAACCCGGCAAAGCCCCCCCGCACGTGGTAGGTGTACCCGGTGGGGTGAAGGGGGGGCTCCGGCCAGAGCACGTAGGCCACCGCCGCCGCGGCGGCCAGCAGGGCCGGCACGATGAGCAACCAGCGGTGCCTCATCTGTCTCCTCCGGTGCCATATGATTCCCATCCTGGGATGATCTTACCAGATCGACTCCCCCGGTACCGCCTTGCGGAGCGTGTACCGGGGTGCAGGGTGGGACCCCGGCTTCTGCGGAGGACCCTCACCTCTGTCCCGGAGAGGCGGCGGGTATCCCGGAGGCGAGCCGGTCGGCCAGTTCGGGCGGATAAGTGAGGTGGCCGGGATCGCCGTCGGAAACATAGCGCTCGAGCGGGTGGGTCGCCAGGAAAGAAAACCACTTGTCCAGTTCCTCGCCGAAGGCCTGCACCCGGGGGATGGCCTGGGGCCGGAAGCTACGGGAAGCGGGGGAGGGCGCGGGTTCGGCGCCTACCAGCATCACCCCCAGGTGATGGTAGGCCTCGCCTTCGTATTCGCCCGAGAGGAGCAGTTCCCGGTCGCGGGGTGCTTCTCCGAAGGGCAGGGCCAGGGAGGTCATCCGGTACTCAGGCAGGACCTCGCGCAGGCGCGCCTGGGGGAGGGCCAGTTCCCGCCTCACCTCGTCCGGGGTGAGTTTCTTGAGGCTGGCATGGCTCATGGTGTGGTTCCCGATTTCCATCCCCATTTCGTGCAGGAACACCAGCTTCTCCTTCCAGCAGTCGGGTTGCCCGAAGGGGGTGGGGAAGAGCACGTAGAAGGTGGCCGCCCGCCCGAAATCGGGATGCTGTGCGCAGAAGTCGAGCAGGACGCCCACCGCGCAGTCGGGGTCGATGTGCCGGTCACCCACCTTAAGCGGGTGGGGGGACGGTCCCTCCCGGCGCGGGGGCGGGGGAGGTTGCTGGCCGGGGTCCAGCAGCCGGAACTGCCCGGGCGAGGAATCGTCGAAGGTCAGGATGGCAGGAGAATACCCGGCGGGCAGGGTGATCTGCCCTCTCAGGTAGTCGGTGAGCCTCACCAGCCGGTATCCTTCCCGGTACAGCCGCTCCAGGTCGGCACGGAAGTTCTGGGGGGTGCGCGTCCAGCGCCCCTCCTCGGGGCCGATGTTGTGGTATTCCAGGATGAGTACCCTACCCAACTCGTTGGCGGGGGCGGCCGGGGGGAGCCCCGCCCGGTAATCCACCCCCGTGGTGTAGACGTTGGCAGGGTTCCAGAGCAGCCACTGGTCGACGCCTTCTTCGTGGCAGGCGCGGATCTGGGCCTCCACCTCGGCGCGGCCGTACCGAATGCGCATGCTGAAGTCCTGCAACCAGGGCCTTACGATGGCGGGTGTACCCCGGGCCTTGGCCTTGGCGTCCTGGAGGGCGCGTTTGACCACCTGGTAAGGATTCGCTTCGGGCACGGGCAACCCGTATATCCCCGCGTTATAGTAGTGGGAGGGGTAAACCATGGGCGAGATGTAGTCCACCACCTGACAGATGGCGGAGAAGTCCTGGCCGATCCCCATGTCGTCCGCGGTGGTGGTGGTGAGCCCGAACACGTCGGCGGAAAGAAAAGCTTTGCCCGCAAGGCGTTCCCGGGCCAGGCGCAGGAATGCAACGATGGCCTCGCTGCGGCCCAGCCCGTCGGGGTTATCCAGCACGGCGGTGCGCGCCACCCGCCCGGGGTTGTCCGGAAAGCGGACGTAGTCGAACTGCACCTCGTCGAAACCCAGCAGGACAGCCTGTTCGGCCAGGTCCGCGTTGTATTCCCACACCTGGCGCAAATAGGGGTTGGTCCAGTACCACCCGTTCTGATCCCGCCAGGGCCGGCCCTCGTGATCGCGGATCGCCCATTCCGGCCGCGCCCGTGCCAGCACCGGATCCTGGAATACCACGATCCGCGCGATCAGGTATATGCCCCGGTCCTTGAGTTGGCGGACGAGGCCGGGCAGGTCGGCAATGCGGGGGCGGACGGCACCGATCTCCTGGAGGAGGGGTACCTCCAGGGGATACGGAACGGTGCCCGAGTTGTCCTTGAGGTCGATGACCATGGCGTTGAGCCCGGAGCCCTCCACGTGGGCAAGCAGCCGGTCCACCCGGTCGGTCATGCCCGCGGTGTGGGACGTAAGGTAGATGCCCCGGGCCCGTACGGGGAGCGGGGGGCCCTCCCGCGGTGCAGTACCGGGCTCGCTACCGGGTGTGGCGCCGCCGGGATCATCTCCACCCGGCTGGCCGGGCGCGGGCCCACCGCCGTTGCCGGGTGGCTCCACCTGGGGCTGGCCCGGGGGTTCCACGGCGGAGCCGTCAGGGGGGAGTCTCCAGGCCTGGGTGAACGATATGGCTACCAGGGCGAACAAAAGGAGGACGAGACCTGCGTATGGGGCGCGGCGACGAGGTGCGATCAAGACCGGGGGACTCCCTTCTTTGCCTTCCGTTATTCTATTGACGCACGGGGTTAGCGTTTCGTTTCTCGGGCCTGGATTCCTTCCCGGCGGCGGCCACCTTTGCCCGCTGTCCCTCAGCAACCGGCCACGGGCACCGCCGGGGAGTCGGTGACGGGGAGACCGCTCATCGGGAGGGTCACCCGCACCAACGTGCCCTTTTTGCCACTGCGTATGCGGATGCGTCCTCCGTGCTGATCGACGATGTTCCGGCAGATAGCCAGCCCCAGGCCGGTTCCGCCCTCCTTGGTGGTGACGAAGGGTTCGAACAGGCGGTCTTTGATGTCTTCCGGGATGCCCGGGCCATTGTCCGCCACCGTCAGCACCACGGCCTGGAGCGACTCCGGGCAGCGCAGCCGGACCCATATGATGCCGCCGAGGGGCAAGGCCTCCAGCGCGTTGAGCAGCAGGTTGAGGATGAGCTGGCTGATCTGACCGGGGTCGGCGTGGATCTCCGGGGTCCGGGCCAGCCCGCTCACCCGGATTTCCACCCCCCGGGCCAGGGCGGTGGCCTGGATGAGGCTGATGGCGTTCCTCACTGTCTCCTCGGGTCGGCAGGGCCGGCGGTTGGGTCGCTGGGCCCGGGCCACGTACAGGAGCCCCTGCACGAGGTGGTCGATGTGCTCCAGTTGGGACCTCACCTTCTGGCAGATGTCTCGGCTGCGGTCATCCCGCACCTGGTTCTGCAGGAGTTGTATGTACCCGTCGGCGATGGCCAGGGGCCCCTTTATCTCATGTACCAGAGTGGCGGCGAGCTCTCCCACGGTAGCCAGAGCGCAGATCCTGGAATCACCAGCACTCATAGCACAGCAACTCCCTATCCGAAGGTGCACTCAGATCCCTTACGGAGGTGAGTCCGGGGGAGGCGGAACGGGAGGTGTTCCGGGGAGGAGGGGAGCGTGGACGTTGCAGTAGGCCGTGGGTGCCTCTTCAGCGGCGTCTAGCGGCACCCTCCCCTTGGGATCGGCTGGATAAGGCTCAGGACGCCGGATCATCACCTTGTCCTGGGGGTGGGGACAGAAGGGGGTGGCCAGGAGACCACTGTCGGTGCACACGGTAACCTGGACGTGCACGTCGCAAGTCGCCACGGGTTCCGTGCCCCGTCGGAAGAGTTCACGGGTGACCTCGCCTTCGGGGCAGAGGGACGAGGCCAGCCTCCCCGACTTGTTGCAGATGGGCAGCGACACGAGGCCGGCCGGCATTTCCCAGTCGGCGGCCGGGAGGTCGCGGGTGGCTGCAGTCATCACCTCCTTCCAGATGCGGGCCGGGTAACCACCCCCTGTGGTGCCCGGCGGCAGGGTCTTGTCCTCGTCATACCCTATCCATACTGCGGTAACCAGTTGGGGGGTGTAGCCGACGAACCAGGCATCACGCCAGTCACTGGTGGTACCCGTCTTGCCGGCCGCGGGCCGGCCGATCGCTGCTGCGCGACCGGTTCCCCAGGGCTTGGTCATCACCCCTTTCAGGCAATCGGTCATCAGGTAGGCCGTCTCGCGGGAGAGCACCGCCTGGCGCTGGGGGCCGGACTGCTCCAAGACGTTCCCATCCTTGTCCACCACCTTGAGCACGGCGAGGGGCTGCACCCTCACCCCACCGTTGGCGAAGGCGGCGAAGGCTACCGCCATGTCCAGGGGCCGCACCCCCTCCGTGAGCCCGCCCAGGGCGGTGGCCAGGCCCATGTCGTTGCGTTTACCCGAGGTGACCAGGGTGGTGATGCCCAGCCGCTCGGCCATGTCCACCCCGGTCTTGACGCCCACGGCATTGAGTACCTTGACGGCGGGTACGTTGCGCGATTGCTCCAGCGCACGGCGCACGGTCATGAGGCCGTAGAACTTGTAGTCGTAGTTCTCCGGCCGGTAGAACCCGTCGGGGGAATAGGGGTCCGGCCAGGCGGCGGGGGCGTCGTCGAGCAGGGTGCCCGTACCCCAGCCGGCCTCGAAAGCGGCGGCGTAGTCGATCACCGGTTTGAAGGCGGAACCGGGCTGCCTCTTGGCCAGAATGCGGTTGAAGGAACGCAGCTTCTGGTGGTCGCGGCCGCCCACGATGGCCCGGAGGTACCCGGTCTCCGTGTCCATGACCACCACGGCCGCCTGCACCGAGGGCTGGCCCTCTTTCAGGGGAAAGGGCTGGTCCAGCAACTTGAGCGCCTGTTCCGCCGCCTTCTGGATGCGGGTGTCGAGGGTGGTGTACACCTTGAGGCCGCCGTGGAACACCTGGTCGGCGGGGTAGCGGGCGAGCAGGTAATCCAGCACGTAATCCACGAACCAGGGGGCCGGGTAGGCCTGGGCGTTCCCCAGGCCTATCAGCTTGATGGCCTGAGCTGCTGCCGCGTCCGCCGCGGCCCGGTCGATGAACCCGTACTTGACCATCTGTTCCAGGACGGTCGCCTGCATCTGCTTGGCCGCCGAGAGGTTGACGTAGGGGGAGTAACGGTTGGGCGCCCTCGTAATCCCCGCCAGCATGGCCCCTTCCGCCAGGGTGAGGTCGCGGACATCCTTCCCGAAGTAAAGCTGGGCGGCGGCCTGCACACCGTAGACACCGTGCCCGAGGAATATCTGGTTGAGGTACATCTCCAGGATCTGTTCTTTGGTGTACTCCCGCTCCAGCATGAGGGCCAGGATGGCTTCCTGCACTTTGCGGCTCAGGGTACGCTCCTGGGTGAGGAAGGCGTTGCGGGCCAGTTGCTGGGTGATGGTGCTACCACCCTGGGCAATGCGCCCCGAAGTCACATCTTCCCAAAGGGCGCGGGCGATGGCACGCAGGTCCACTCCCGTATGGTAGCGGAAGCGGGCGTCTTCGGCGGCCAGGAAGGCGTCCTGCACGTGCCTAGGGATATCGTTGAGATCGACGTAGATGCGCTTTTCCCGTCCCGGTATGGCAGTGACCAGGTTGCCCTGGGCGTCGTAGATGAGGCTGGACAGGGCGGGATCGGGCTCTATGGCCGCCAGCACCGGGCGCACACGGTAAATACCGGCCGCGAGGAAACCGGCCCCCACGCCAAGGATGAGGGCCAGGAGAAGCACAACCAGCGCCCCGCCTATGCGGAGTACGAGCCTCACGCCACCGGGCCTCCTTCCTCGTTTCTCATTTTCGTCACGTCATTGAAACCCTCCTTCCTCATCGCTGGTAAGTATTTCCCGATTTCGATACATGTTTTCGGTAAGATACCTTTGTTTACTCAATTCCGGCGCCAGGTGCGGGCTCCGCCAGGGCGTCAGCAGGCGACGCGGGCAGGCCGCTGCCTCGGCGTGCCGGCGGGTCGGGGCTGGGCGAGCGGTTGGTGGGCCGAGGGCCTGGCTCTGGCCCGAGGCAGAGCAGCATGGTAAAATGGCGCTACGTGAGACGGGAGGGACCGCATTGGGCGAGGTGCGAGAGCAAGTGGAGTTGCTGCTTCGGGGCACGGTGGGTGTGTGGTCGCCCGAGGAGCTGGAGCGGAAGCTGGGGCAGGCCGGCCAGGACGGGCGTCCCCTGCGCGTGAAATTGGGCGCAGATCCCAGCGCCCCCGACATCCACCTGGGCCACGCCGTGGTCCTGCGCAAGCTGCGGCAGTTCCAGGACCTCGGCCACCAGGTGCTGTTCATCATCGGGGACTTCACCGGGCGCATCGGCGACCCTTCCGGGCGCTCGGAAACCCGCCGGCCTCTCACCGAGGAAGAGGTCCGGGCCAATGCCCGCACGTACGAAGAGCAGGTCTACCGCATCCTGGATCCGGAACGGACCGAGATCCTCTTCAACTCCAGCTGGCTGGGCAGGCTCAACTTCTATCAGGTGGTGGAGTTGTGCTCCCATTATACCGTGGCCCGCATGCTGGAACGCGATGAGTTCGCCGCCCGCTACCGGGAAGGGCGGCCCATCAGCATCCACGAGTTCCTGTACCCCCTGGCCCAGGCTTACGACTCCATCGCCACCCGCGCCGACGTGGAACTGGGGGGGACGGACCAGACCTTCAACTTCCTGCTGACCCGGGATGTGATGCGCGAATATGGTCTGGAGCCCCAGGTGGTGCTCACCATGCCCCTCCTGGTTGGTCTGGACGGCGTCCAGAAGATGTCGAAGTCACTGGGCAATTACGTCGGCATCACGGAAGCGCCTGAACAGATGTACGGGAAGTTGATGTCCCTGCCCGACCATCTCATCCCATCCTACTTCGAACTGTGCACCGAGGTCCCCATGGTCGAGGTGAGGGCAATGGCCCGTGACATGGAAGCGGGTCAACTCAACCCCCGCCTGGCCAAGATGCGCCTCGCCCGTGAGATCGTGGCCCTCTACCACGGGGGGCAGGCGGCCCGTGAGGCTGAGGAGCGCTTCGTGCGTGTTTTCTCCCGCCGGGAGATCCCCGCCGACGTGCCCGAGAAAACCGTCTCCATCTCGGCGGTAGACAGCGGCACCGTGAGCGAGGCCGCCGGCGTCCAAAGGCGGGACACTGCGGTGGGCCCGGAGGGTGAGCGCAGGGTGCGCGTCTGGTTGCCCCGCCTGCTCGTGCTGGCGGGCCTGGCCTCCTCCCACAGTGAGGCGCGCCGTCTCATTGCCCAGGGCGGAGTGCGGCTGGACGGTTCCCCGGTGACGGACCCCGAGGAGTCCCGCACCGTTCCGGACGGGACCGTCGTCCAGGTGGGGTGGCGCCGCTTCGTACGGGTGCGCTGGATTCCCTGATCATAACTGCACCGCGCAGGCCCTAGCGGCATAAGCTGGCTGGCGAGGATGACACCTTGGGTCTGCGCGGCTGGTGGTACCGTTCCTTCCTGCATCCCAGGTGGACAGGGCGGCGCTGGCACGGCAGGCAGGTGGCCGGGTCCCGCCCCCTCCGGGCCGTCACCGGTTCCCCCCGGCCGATCACCGGGTCGCCCCGCACCGTCACCGGCCGGGGGCGCCGCTGCATGGCTGCGGTGGGGTTGGTTGTGCTGCTGCTGGGCCTGCTGGGCTTGGTGGCCGGTGCCCGGGTGATGCCCTCCCTCTGGGCACGCGCCGAGGGAGAAGCGGTCCTGCTGGCCAACCAGGCCATCTACCGGGCCCTGGAGCGGGCCAGCGCCGAGTTCTCCGGCCGAAGCCTGATCAAGGTGCAACCCGGCCCGACGGGTGAGGTGCGTTACGTGGAGCCCGACGTGGCCCTCCTGCAGGGGGTGGCCGCCCGGGTACTGGCCGCCCTGCAGGAGGAGGTGCGGAGCCGGGAGCGCTGGGTCCTCCGCATCCCTTTGGGGCAACTGCTCGGCAACGGCCCGTGGGCGGGGTGGGGCCCTGCCATCCCGGTACGGGTGATCCCGGTGGGGATGGCGCGGGTGGACTTCCGCGACAGCTTCGAGGGTGCCGGCATCAACCAGACCCGCTACGCCCTCTACCTGCAGGTGGCCATGGCGGTGGCGGTGGCCACCCCCTTCTTCAGTCGCCCGGTGGAGACCACCTGTTCCATACCGGTGGCCCAGGCGGTCATCGTGGGGGACGTGCCACCGGGGATGCTGTATTTCCCCGCCCCTCCGTCGCGTTGACACGCCCGCTGCACATTGTTACGATAGAGCACGGCACGGGACGTGCTGTCAGGAGGTAGGGATGGGGGAATACCTCCGGCAGGCATCAGCAGTGGTAGTGGGTACGGGTGGTCTGGGTTCGGCGTCCAGCTGGTACCTGGCCCTGGCCGGGATCGGCAGGCTGGGACTGGTGGACGGCGATGCCGTCGAGATATCCAACCTGCAACGCCAGGTGATCCACTCCACGACCGACCTGGCTCGCGCCAAGGTGGAATCGGCCGCCGAGAAGCTGCGCCTGATCCGCCCCGACCTGAAACTGGATCTCTACCCGGTGCGGCTGACGGGCGAGAACGCCCTTTCCATCCTGGCCCCCTACGACGTGGTGGTTGACGCCTGCGACAACTTCGCCACCCGTTACCTCCTGAACGATACCTGCCAGGTGCTGGGCAAGCCGCTTTCCTACGGGGCGGTATTTCGTTTCGAAGGCCAGGCCAGCCTGTTCTTTCCCGGCCGGGGCCCGTGTCTGCGCTGCCTGTTTCCCGAGCCCCCGCCGGCAGGGTCGGTGCCCAGTTGCCAGGAGGCTGGGGTATTCGGTCCCGTGCCCGGTTTGATCGGCTGCCTGCAGGCCATGGACGTGGTGCGGCACCTGACGGGCAGGGGGGAGACTTACCGGGGCCGGCTGGTGCTCTATGATGCCCGCCTCATGACCTGGGATGAGGTGATCCTGCACCCCGACCCGCATTGCCCGGTGTGCGGGGGTGGCAGGAAAGCGGAGGAAAACGGTGAGCGTACAGTTAACTGAACAGGACCTGAAGAGGTACAGCCGGCACCTGGTGCTGCCGGGCTTCGGGGTGGAGGGGCAGAACAGGCTTCTCTCCTCTTCCGCTCTGGTGGTGGGGCTGGGCCAGCAGGGGCTGGCCGCCTCCCTCTACCTGGCGGCCGCCGGCGTGGGCCACCTCGGCCTGGTTGAGCCAGAAGAGGGTGAGAGGCCCGAGTTCTTGCGGTATGCCGGCGGTGCCGGCGCGCTGCTGCCGGTCGGTGCGGTACGGCGGCGCCTGGAAGAACTCAACCCCGCGGTGCGGGTTGACCAGTACCTGGGCACCGGCATGGAAGACCTGGTGGCGAGGTACGATGTGGTGGTGGCGTGTGTGCGAGCCGCCCGCCGCCGGGAGGAGTTGAACCGCTTCTGCCTCGCCCACCGGCGGCCCCTGGTGGGCGCGGTGGTACGGGGGTGGGAGGGGCACGCCTTTACCGTGCTGCCGGGGGAGGGCCCGTGCTGGCATTGCGTCTTCCCCGACGACAGCGACGCCCTGCTCACGGAGGGCCTGGGTCTCCTCGTGGCGGGAGCCCTGGGGATCCTGCAGGCTACCGAAGCCATCAAAGTGCTGCTCGGCCTGGGCGATCCGCTCAGCGGGCGTTACCTGTCTCTGGACGGGATGACCGGACGCCTGCGCCAGGTGAAGTGCCGGGTCGATCCCGGATGTCCCTGCTGTTCCGGACCAAGGGGGGAATGAACATGCAACGGGGATCGCGTTCTCGTCAGTGGACCCGCCGCGCCCGCAGGGGGCGCACGCTGGTGTTGCATCGGGCAGGGGGGCAACTGGTGATCGTACAGTGGCTGGTACGCAGCCGGTACGGGGTCATGGCCGTGGTGCAAAAGGTAGAATATTGACTGGGGTGAGGGTATGTCCGGCCACAGCAAATGGGCCAATATCAAGCATACCAAAGCCAAGAAGGATGCCGAGCGCGGCAACCTGTTCTCCAAGCTCGCCCGGGAGATCATCGTGGCCGCTCGCCAGGGCGGTGGTAACCCCGAGGCCAACTCCCGCCTGCGGCTGGCGATAGAGAGGGCCCGCGAAGCCAACATGCCCGCCGACAACATCGCCCGGCTCATCAAGAGGGGGACGGGGGAACTGGAGGGCGTTACCTACGAGGAATTGACCTACGAGGGGTACGGCCCCGGGGGCGTGGCCATCATGGTGGAGGCGGTCACCGACAACCGTAACCGTACCACGGGCGAGTTGCGTTACATCTTTTCCAAGCACGGGGGCAGCCTCGGTGAAACTGGATGCGTCAACTGGATGTTCCGCCGCCGCGGGTACATCTCCCTCGACCGGCGGGCGGGCGACGAGGACACCGTGCTGGGCGTGGCCCTGGAGGCTGGGGCCGAGGACTTCCAGAGCGACGAGGAGTCATACGAGGTAATAACCGCTCCCGAGGACCTGGAGAGGGTGAAGGCCGCCCTGGAAGAGAAGGGCCTGCGAGCCGAGGTGGCTGAGGTGACCATGATACCCCAGTCCACCGTGCGGGTGGCGGGGAAAGAGGCGGAGCAGGTCCTGCGTCTGATGGACGCCCTCTCCGACCACGACGACGTGCAGAGGGTCTTCTCCAACTTCGACATGGCGGCAGATGAGATGCGGCGCCTCGCCGGCTGAACCGTCCGGCGGGGACCCCGTGCATAAGCGACGTGACCCCGGGGAAACTAGGGATACCCGGGGGTCTTAGTTTTGTCACGCTCCAGGAAGTGCGCAATAGGTCTTGTCGCGCTGGCGGCGGTGCTGGCGGCGGCACTGGTGTGGTGGCCTTCTTACGGACGGCGGGAACATGCCGTCGATCAGGGGGCTGTGGTGGGCGAGGGGGCGGTGGTGGTCTACCGGACCATTTACCTCCTGTGCGGCTCGCGGGAAGAGAAGGAGGAACCCGTCTGGCCCGAACTGGTCGGCCGCTCCCAGCAGGAAGTGGTACAGCGCCATCCGGGGTGGCAGCTCGTCTCCTTTGCCCCCGACCGCATCCTGCTGGAGCGACAGGTGGAGGCCATGTGCCCGGACATGGTCAGGTACCGGTTCGTCACCATCTCGGACGGCCGGGTCGCCGTCTACTACGGCCGCGATCCCGACCACCTGCTGCTCAAGGAGTTGAGCCCGCTGCGGGCGGAGGGTCTGCTCCCCGAGGACCGGCAGGTGCTCGGGCAGGGGGTGGTCCTGGAGGGCGATGAGCGGGTGGCCCAGTTCCTGGAGGGACTGGGGGACTGAACGGGGCAGGATTGGCTGCTGTTACCGTCGAAACCCGCCATGAGGGATAACACTTGCGCGTCTTGGGTGTCGACCCGGGCACCGCAGCCCTGGGATATGGCGTGGTGGAGGAGCGGGCCACCGCCCCCGTGTGTGTGGGATTCGGCTGCCTCCGCAGTCCGGCGGGGATGGCGCTGCCCGAGCGCCTGCTCAGCCTGTACCGGGACCTGCAGCGGGTGGTGAAGGAGTACGGCCCCTCCGCGGTGGCGGTGGAGGAGATATTCTTCTGCCGCAACCACCTCACCGCCTTCGCGGTGGGGCAGGCGCGGGCCGTCGCGCTGCTGGCGGCGGCCGAAGCCGGGCTGCCCGTATACGAGTATTCCCCCCTGCAGGTCAAAATGGCAGTGGTGGGCTACGGCAGGGCCTCCAAGGCCCAGGTGCAGGACATGGTGGCGCGTACGCTGGGCCTGGATTCTCCTCCCCGCCCCCAGGATGCGGCGGACGCCCTGGGGGTAGCCCTGTGCTGCCTTTTCAGCCGGCAGACCCTGGCGCGCGTGGAGGCGTCGAGGGAGTGATCGCCTATCTGCGGGGACGGCTGGTCGAGACGCGACCGGGCCAGGCGGTGGTGGAAGTAGGGGGCGTTGGGTTAGAGGTGAGGGTGCCCGCCGGCACCCTGAGCGCCCTCCCCCCCGTGGGCGACCCGGTCACGCTGTACACCCAGCTGGTGGTTCGTGAGGATGAGATGTCCCTGTACGGGTTTGCCAGTGACGGGGAGAGGGAACTGTTCCGCACCCTGCAGGGCGTGTCCGGCATCGGGCCCCGCCTGGCCCTCGCCATCGTCTCGGCGTGCCCTCCCCCCCGGTTCTGGCAGGCAGTGCGCCGCCAGGACGCCTCCCTGCTCGCGGGAATCCCCGGGGTGGGGCGCAAGACCATAGGCAGGCTGCTGGTGGAACTGCGGGACCGCCTGCCCGCCCGCCTGGCCGGGGAAGAGGCGGCAGCCGCCCGACCCCTCGAGGCGGAAGGGGTCCGCACCCCCGTGCCGGAAGGGGTCGGCACCACCGGGCAGGCGGCGGGCGTCTCCCTGGCCCGGGATCAGGCCCGGGACGCCCTCGCCGCCCTGGGGTATTCCCACCGCGAGGCGGTGGAGGCGGTGTCGGCCGCTCTCGCCGAACTGGGTGAAGGTGCTGCTACCGACCAGATCATCGCCGCAGCGCTACGCTGGCTGGGTCGCCAGCTTTCGGAAACGCATCCGGTACGGGAGTGATTGACCCTTGCACGAAGACGGTCATCCCGCTCGACTGGTGAGCGCAAGGGCACGGGAGGAGGAGCGGCTGTTCGAGCAGAGCCTGCGCCCGCGCACCCTGGCCGAATTCGTGGGGCAGGAAGCGGTGAAGGAACGCCTGGCCATCTTCCTGGAAGCCTGCCGGGCCCGGGGGGAACAACTCGACCACGTGCTGCTTTATGGTCCGCCGGGATTGGGCAAGACCACGCTGGCCTACATCCTGGCGACGGAAATGGGCGTTGGCCTGCGGGCCACCTCGGGTCCGGCCGTGGAGCGGGCGGGTGACATGGTGGCCATCCTCACCAACTTGCAGGAAAGGGAGATTCTGTTCATCGACGAGATCCACCGCCTGAACCGTAAGGCGGAGGAGACCCTCTACCCCGCCGTGGAAGACTTCGTGTTCGACTGGGTCTCTGGCAAGGGCCCTACCGCGCGTACCAACCGCATCCGGCTCAACCGTTTCACCCTGGTGGGGGCCACCACCCGGGCGGGCCTGCTCACGTCGCCGCTGCGCGACCGCTTCGGGATCATCGTGCACCTGGATTTCTACGGTCCCGCCGAACTGATGCAGATCGTGCTCAGGGCCGCCTCCATCCTGGGGGTGGAAATCGAACGCGAGGCCGCGCGCGAGGTGGCCCAGCGCGCGCGGGGGACCCCCCGGGTGGCCAACCGGCTCCTGCGCCGCCTGCGCGATTACGCCCAGGTACGCGCCGACGGGGTGATCACCCTGAAGGTGGCGCGGGAGGGCCTGGAACTGCTGGAGGTGGACGGGGCCGGCCTGGATCGGGTTGACCAGGAGATGCTGCGGGCCATAATCTCTAAGTATGGGGGAGGTCCGGTGGGCCTTACCACCCTGGCCGCCTCTATAGGTGAGGATCCCGACACCATCGAGGAGGTGTACGAGCCGTATCTCCTCAAGAAGGGTTTCCTGCAGCGCACCCCGCGCGGCCGTATGGTGACGCCGCTTGCCTACCGCCATCTGGGTCTGGAACCACCGGGGCGGCAGCTGGATTTCTTTTCGGAAAGGTGACGCGATGAGGATTCTACTGCACACCTGTTGTGGGCCGTGCAGCATCTTTCCCGTCTCCGTACTCCGGGCAGAAGGCCACCGGGTGACCGCCTGCTACGCGAACCCCAACATCCACCCGTACCGGGAGTGGGAAAAGCGCCTGGCCACCCTCCGGGAATACCTGGCCGCGGAGGAGGTGGACCTGGAGGTGGATGACCGCTATGACCTGAAGGGGTACCTGGCGGCAGTCTTACCTCTGGCGGACGACCCCGCCCGGCGCTGCCCCGCCTGCTACCGCATCCGGCTGGCCGAGGTGGCCCGCCGGGCGGCGGAGGGAGGCTACCATGCTTTTTCCACCACCCTCCTGGTGAGCCCGTACCAGAGGCACGAGGCGGTGGCGGAGGCCGGCCACCAGGCAGGCCGTGCCTGCGGGGTGTCTTTCTACTACCGCGATTTCCGCCCGGGGTGGAAAGAGGCGGTGCGTGTATCGCGCGAGCTGGGCATGTACCGCCAGGGATACTGCGGGTGCCTGTTCAGCGAGCGTGAGCGGTACTGGCGCCCCCACGGGACGGACGGGGCAAAGGGGGCCTGATCTTGGAGCAGTTCGGACGCCTGCTGCTCTTCTTCGGATTGATCCTGGTGGCCCTGGGGCTCGTATTCACCTTTGGTTCCCGCATTCTGCCCCTGGGTCGCCTGCCGGGGGACATCATCATCCGGCGCGACGGTTTTGTGCTGTACTTCCCCCTCATGACGGGGATCGTGCTCAGCCTGCTGCTCACCCTGCTGGGCTTCCTGCTCTCCCGCCGTTAGCTGCCGCGCCCCGGCCTTTGTGGATCTTGTCGCTGCCGGGGCCTTGCCTGCCGCCCCCTGAATGTGACGGCCCAACCCGGCGATTTTTGGACGCAATCGCGAGTCTTGCAGCGAAAGGATGTGGTAGGAGGTGAATCCCGGAGCCGATCACCTGGTGGCCCGTGCTCAGGCTGGTGACCCGGATGCCCGGGAGAGCCTCCTGCGTGACTACCAGCCCTTCGTGTTGCGGGTGGTCGCCCGCATGCGCGGCCGGTTCGTCACGGCCTCGAGCGAGGAGGCGTCGGTTGCGCTGGTTGCGTTCAATGAGGCCATCGACAGCTACCGGCCCGGCCAGGGGGTGGGGTTCCTCAGCTTCAGCGAGACCGTCATCAGGCGCCGGCTCATCGACCATTTCCGGCGCCAGGTGCGGGGGGCCCGGGAGGTCCCCCTCTCGGCCCTGGAGGAAGAGGACGAAGAGGGCGGCACGTACTCTCCCGTCGAGGTGGAGGCGGCCCGGGCGGCACATCAGGCCTATGTGGAGAGCTGGGAGAGGCGAGAAGAGGTGATGCGGTTCGGTGCCAGGTTGCGCGAGATGGGATTGACTCTCGACGACCTGGTACGGGTTTCCCCCCGCCATCGCGACGCCCGCCAGCGGGCGCTGCGGGTGGCCCGGTACCTGGCGGACCGGCCCGGGTTGGGGCGGCAGGTGCTGGCCCGGGGGGAGTTGCCCATGCGGGAACTGGAGGCGAACCTGGGGTTGGGGCGTAAGATGCTGGAGAGGAACCGCAAGTACATCCTGGCATTGACGCTGGTTCTCATGGAGGATTTCCCGTACCTGCAGGACTACCTGCGGGACGGCCTGGGGCCGTGAAAGCGGGCCGGCGGTAGGGGTTGGGGCCCGGGGGTTCCGGCGAAGGGGATGGGGGAGTGAAGAAGGGAGTCGTGTTGGAAATACGCGGGAACAGGGCCACCGTGCTCACCCCCGATGGCCGGTTCCTGCGTGTCCGCGTTCCCGCCGAGGGGTGGTACCCGGGCGATGAGGTGACCTGGGACCGGGAGCGGTCCTTCTACCTGCGGCCGGCCCTGGTGATGGCGTGTTTGCTGGTGCTCCTTCTGGTCCCCGCCGCACTGGCGTACCGCCACTTCTGGGCCCTGGGCCCCGTGGTGGCATACGTCTCGGTGGACATCAACCCCAGCCTGGAGTTCGGCGTGGATGCGCGCGAGCGGGTGTGCGTGGCCCGTGCCCTGAATCCTGACGGGGAGCAAATCCTCACCGGGCTGCGCTGGCGCGGCCGCAGCCTGGATGACGTGCTCGCAGACGTCACGCTGCGGGCCGTGGAGAAGGGGTACGTGGGCGGCGAGGGGAGGGGCGCCATCCTGGTGACGGTTACGCCGGTGGCGAGTCGCGGTGACGGCCCGCCGCCCGAACCAGCGAAAGGGGGCTCGCCCCCGGAGGCACCGGCTGCCCCGGCTGCGGGGGCGCCCGGTGCTGGCGAGCGACCCGGGCCGGCCGCACTCCGGGAGCGCCTCCCGTGGCGTAAGCCACCTCCCGATCCCGCCAGAGTTAGGGACGAGGCGGTGAGGGCGGCCAGCCGGGTGCTCGAGCAGCGGGGCGTGCAGGCGGCGGTGAAGGGTCTGGCAGCCTCGGCGGAGGTGCGAGAGCAGGCCGAGCGGCTCAACCTATCCGCGGGCAGGCTGGCCCTGTATCTGGTGGCCCGCGAGGCCGGCATCGAGGTTGCCCTGGAACAGTTCCGCACCGGACCGGTGGCGGAGATCCTGTATGAGGCTCTGGGCCGCCAACTCGGCAAGGACCGGCAGGGCGACCGGGGACCGGAAGCGCGCGAGGGGCAGCCCGGCACAAAGCCAGGTCCACCCGGCGGGTCCACAGCGCCCGGGGCGCCGGGGCAGGGACCGGCCGGGGAGGCGGGCAAGGAACCGGGGAAGCCCGGCAAGTCGCCGGGTCAGCCGGGAGGGAAGCCTCCGGGGAAAGAGCCCCCGGGCGGCAAACCTTCGGTTGGAGCCGGTGGCGGCCGGGTCTCTCCGCCGGGGTCCGGCCCCCAGCAGCCGGGAAGCGGTCAGGGCCCGGCGACGGGCGGCGGCCAGGGCACGGGGGCAGGCGAATCCGGGGAGGAGCCCGGCATTCAGGTGCCCGGGCTACCTCAGCTCCCCGGGCTGAAGCTGGGTCCGGGTGAGTTGGCGGTTACTCCGCGCGAACTCCTCGAGAAGCTGTGGGAAAAGGCGGGCCTCGAAAAGGAACTGCCCGAGTTGATGAAGAAATTCCTTCCCCCGATCGACAAACACAGGGAAAAATCGGGGGAAAAGGACAAGCCCGGAGGACAATAGGGAGAATCCGGGAACAGGGTGGGAGAGGTGCCAAGACAACAACGGGCATGTGTGGGCCTGGTTCTGCTGGTCCTGGCCGCCTGGCTGGTTTGGGCCGTGGCCGGCAATTCCGGTTTTTCGGTGGCGGAGGGGTGGCCGGGCGGAAACGGATGGACGGGGCCCGGCGGCGAGGGCCCGGCGGGAGGTGTTCCGCCCGCCGATGGGGCGGGCGGTCCCGCGGATGGCTCCCCAGGCGGGTCGGGGCCCTCCTCGGGCGCGGGAGAGGAGCCTCCGGGCTGGGTGGAGGTTCCCGCACGCGGCTGGGCGGTGGCGGTGGACATCGATCGCCAGAAGGTTTTCGTTTACCGTGACGGCGAACTGGTGCGTACCATGGTATGTTCCACCGGCACGGCGGACAAGCCCACCCCGGTGGGTGAGTTCCGCATCCAGAACCGCGGTGAATGGTTCTTCAGCGAGAAGTACAAGCAGGGTGGCCGCTGGTGGGTTTCCTTCCACAATTGGGGCGAGTACCTCTTTCATTCGGTGCCCATGGACCGGGAGGGCCGCATCCTGGAGGAGGAGGCGGCCAGACTGGGTCATCCCGCTTCCCACGGGTGCGTGCGCCTGTCCCTCGAGGACGCTGAATGGTTTTATCGCAACATACCGGCGGGCACCCCGGTGACTATCCGTTGAACCTTTCCAGGAAAGCTTCCACGCGGTTGCGGGTGGTTTCTTCCACGTAGGCGCGGGGATCGGCCATGTCCGCCTCCACCAGGAGGACCGGGATGCCCCGCTCTCCCAGGAGGCGGGCCAGCACGGGCTGGATGCCGGAGTAAGGTTTGCAGGACCGGTTGTGATGCATGACCACGCCGTCGACCCCGTATTCCTCCACCATGGTGGCGATTTGCCTGGCCCGGGCGGTTACCCCCTGGTTGAGGAAAACCGTTGTGTATGCCTGCGCCAGGGCTTCCAGGGGGTCGTTGCCCTCCAGGTGTACGCTCCATCCTGCCGTGTAGGTGTCCGCCACGAAGCAGGCACCCCGCTCCACGAACGGTTGGAAAAAGCGATAGAGGCGGTACCAGATGGCGATGTTGTCCCAGAGCAGGCGTACCCTCTCCCCGGGGACGGCCGCCACCCCCCGCCGTACCCGGTCCTCCAGTTCGGCCTGCAGCGCACGGTAAAACGCCACCGCCTCGGGGGTTCCCCGCACGGTGACCACCGGACCCAGGGTCAGCAAGAGGTCGGGGACGTTGAGGGGCGAGGGGCGGTGGCGGCCCAGCCGCCGGATTTGCTCCCACAGGGCCGTGGCCCGGGCGGCCAGGTCCACCGTGCGGCGCAGCCGCCCGGCATCCAGGCGGCGTCGCGTCACCTGCTCCAGCCACCCCACCAGTTCCTCAAGCTGCGTCCGCACGTAGCCGATGGCGTCTTCACTCTCTTCCCCGTACAGGAAGGGGGTGTCCAGCAAGAAGAGGGGCACGTCCAGCAGGCGGCTCAGTTCCTGGTACCACTTCACCACCGTGCCGCAGATGTTGTTGCACGCCACCAGGAGGTCCGGCCTGGGGAGTCCCCCCAGGGGGGCCCGCCCGGGGTCCAGCACCGATCCCAGGTGGATGCGCGCATACGAGCACAGGTCCCGGGAATAGCCGCCTTCCTCGGCCACCTGGCAGAGGGCGGCCCCCTGCTTGCGGGCGGCCACCAGGGCGGCGTAGTTCTCCGGGTACACGCTCACGATCCCCATGGCCCGCAGTATCTCCACCGGCGCGCCGCTGGTGACCCAGGCCACGGGCGGGCGATCCAGGGGATGGAGGAGTTTGCGATAGCGGGCCCCCAGGTAGTGGCGGCCAAGAAGCCGGTTCATGGCGGGCAGGCACTGTAGCCGCGGCACTCGCATGGGTCTCCTCCCTCAGCGTGGGCTTGCGGGTTGCGACGCCGGTCGACCGCCGGTGCCGGGGTGCCGGTCAACCGCCGGGGTCCGACGGCGGCTGGCCTCCCCCGCCCAGAGTTTCCAGGAAGGCCTGCAGGCGGGTGAGATCCCTTTCCCCGGCCACGTCGCCCGCCTCCGTTTCCAGTTCCAGCACGGCTATGCCCCTGCGCCGCAACTGGGCCCCCACGGCGTGATCTTCCCACCGGTGGGGCTCGCAGAACTTCTCCCGCAGCAGGATCACGCCCTCCGCCCGGCGGGTGGCGACCAGGTCCATCAGGTGTGCCACCCGTTCCGCCACGGAAGGGTGCCGACATGGGCAGGGGGGCATGGCCAGGTACTGCGCCGCCAGGGCCTCCCACGGCCCGACCCGCCCCTCTCTTTCGTCGTCCGGTGCCGCCGGCGCGGGGCCCAGTCCACGCTCTCCCGAGCAGAGGTCGTCACCCACCACGGTTCCACCCGCCTCCCTCACCATCTCCAGCAGGCGGGGCGAGGAGAGGATGCTGCCGGTCAGCACGATACGCGGCGCTCCCACCGGGTCCTCCCCGTCCGTCTCGGCCACGTCCTCGGGTGCCGCCCAGGGATTCCGTAGCAACTTCCAGAGTACGCGGGGCGTTATTCTGGCCCGGCCCCGCAGCACGTCTCCGACTTCCCGCCGGCGCACCCGTGCCGCCGCCATGGCCTCGGCCAGGGCCCGGTCGCCGACCGGGGTGGGAAGGCGCGCGGCCAACTCCCTCAGCCCGGCCACCAGGCGATCCCGGGCGGAGGCGTCCCGCCGGGTGGGAAAGCGGAGCAGGAACAGGGGCGGTTCTTTCACCAGGGCCTCCCAGGCCTGGGCAAGGCACTGCATGGCATCGCAGGCGTGGGTCATGCCCAAGCCGGCCAGGTGACGGTATGCGCCCGCCATGCCCGAGGCCAGGTAGGCCCGCACGGGCGCGCAGAGGAAGGACGGCAGCATGCCGGCCGGCGGCACCGGTGCGGTGGGTAGCACGCGTACCGGGTGGTATCCGGCCGCCATGACGACCTCCACGGGGAAATAGCTGCACACATATCCAAATTCACCGCTGGCCAAAGCTCAGCCCCCCGCCCATTGGCCCCTGGCTCGTGTGTTCGTGCCGGGGCGCCCTTTTCCCTGCCACTTCCACGCGGCTGCAGGGGGGCGTGCTCACCGGAAACGTTTCTGGCCGTCCTAGCATGAGTTTCCTAGTTACGCCGTA
>JACIYH010000048.1 GCA_014360055.1 Bacillota bacterium
GCCCCGGGCGAAGGCTGCCACGCCGTTCTTGTCCCACACGCTTACCACGGCCCAGTGCTGCTCTGCCATGCCGGCCCCCCTCTCCTATCGTCCACCCGCCACCGGCTCCCCTCGCCCGCGCTGCACTGAGGGGGCTCCACCCCCGGCGCACCTGGGGTTGCCGGGGAGGCAGGAGCACGCCGGGGCGCAGCTACGGCTGCCGGGGAGGAAGATGCTCGGGGCGCACCCGGGGCTCCCCGGGAGGAAGGATCACCACCCGGCGGCCTTCGATGCGCAGGCGCCCTTCTGCGTACAGGCGGATGGCTTCCACGTAAATGCGGTGTTCCTGCTCGAGGATGCGCGCGGCCAGGCTCTCGGGAGTATCATCCCCCAGGACGGGCACGGCCGCCTGCAGGATGATGGGACCGGCATCCACCTCGGGCACCACGAAGTGCACGGTGCACCCGGACACCTTGACGCCGTAGTCCCAGGCCTGCCGCTGGGCCTCCAGGCCGGGGAAGGCGGGCAGCAGGGAGGGGTGGATGTTGAGCACCCTGCCTTCCCACTCCCGCAGGAAGGTCCGCCCCAGCACCCGCATGTACCCGGCCAGGCACACCAGTTCCACTCCGTGCTCCCGGAGGATGCGGCTGATCTCGGCCTCGAAGTCAGCCTTTTTCCTTCCCCGGGGATCCACGAAGATGGCGGGCACTCCCGCCCGGCGGGCGCGCTCAAGCGCCTGTGCGTCCGCCCGGTCGCTCACCACCACCGCCACGGAGGCCGGGAGGTCGCCGCGCGCACAGGCATCCAGGATCGCCTGGAGGTTGGTTCCGCGCCCCGATGCCAGCACCCCCAACCTGAGCACCACGCCTGCCCCCCCAACAACTCCCACGGCCATCGCCCCAGGGGATGCCCCCCACACGGCTTCCACGGCCACCACCGCCCGCCACCGGACGGCCGCCCCCGGGACTACCGGAGCAGGATACCTTCGCCCGGCTCAACGGAGCCGATCCGGTACACCTGCTCCCCGGCGGCAGCGAGGATCTCCTCCGCCCGGTCGGCGTGGGCGCCGTCCAACACCAGCACGAATCCTATGCCCATATTGAACACGCGCCACATTTCTTCCTCCGGGACGGGGCCCGCACGCTCGAGCAGACGGAAGATGGGCGGGACCGCCCAGGCGTCGCGGCGGATGACCACCCGGCAGCCCGGCGGGATCACCCGGGGGACGTTGCCGACCAGCCCCCCGCCCGTGATATGCGCCATGGCGTGCACGGGAACCTCCCGGAGCAGGTCCAGGACGGGCCGCACATAAATGCGCGTGGGCTCGAGCAGGACCTCCCCCAGGGTGCGCCCCCCCAGTTCGGGCGGCCGGCTGGCCAGCCGCCCGGCCACCGCCCCACCCCCGCTCTCGCCCTCGCGGTGGCCGCCGCCCATCGCCTCACCCTCGTCCTCGCGGTCGCCGCCGCCTATCGCCTCGCCCTCGCCCACGGCCTCGCGGCCGCCATCGCCCAGGAGGATGCGGCGCGCCAGGGAGTACCCGTTGGAGTGGAGCCCGGAAGAGGCCAGCCCCAGCACCACATCGCCCGGCCTCACGGCCGACCCGTCGACCAGCCGGGACCGCTCCACCACGCCCACGGCGAAGCCGGCCAGGTCGTACTCCCCGGGGGCGTAGAAACCCGGCATCTCGGCAGTCTCGCCGCCCAGCAGGGCGCACCCGGCCTGGCGGCACCCCTCCGCCACCCCCGCCACCACCTCCGCCACCTGCCCGGGGTCGAGCCGACCCACCGCCAGGTAGTCGAGGAAAAAGAGCGGCTCTGCCCCGTGGGTGAGGATGTCGTTGACGTTCATGGCCACGCAGTCGATCCCCACCGTGTCGTGCCTGCCCAGGGCAAAGGCGATCTTAAGCTTGGTCCCCACCCCGTCGGCCCCCGCCACCAGTACCGGCTCCCGGTAGCCCCCGGGCAGGGCGAAGAACCCGCCGAAACCGCCGATGTCCCCCAGCACCCCGGGGCGGGCGGTGGCCCGCACCAGGGGGCGGATCAGTTCCACCGCCCGGTCGCCCGCCTCGATGTCCACCCCCGCCACGCGATAGTCCACGGCCTCACCTCCCGACACCACCGCCACCACGCCCCCCAGCGGGGCTACACCCCGCGCGCCACGCGGCCGCGTTCGAAGAGGAACTTGTGCAGGGGCACGGGTGGCGGCACCAGGTAATCGCCGGTGAAGCAGGCCACACAGTATCGGTCCAGGGGCCTCCCCAGCGCCTCGGCCAGTCCCTCCAGCGGCAGGTAGGCCAGGGTGTCGGCCCCCACCAGGCGGCGGATTTCCTCCACGTCTTTGTCCGCGGCCACCAGTTCCCCGTGGGCGGAGGTATCGATACCGTAGTAGCAGGGATAGCGGTAGGGCGGCGACGAGATGCGCAGGTGCACCTCGCGCGCGCCCGCCTCCCGCAGGAGGCCCACGATGTAGCGCGAGGTGGTCCCCCGCACGATGGAGTCGTCCACCAGGATTACCCGCCTGCCCTCCACCACCTTGCGCAGGGGATTCAGTTTCAACCGCACTGCCAGCGCCCGCCCCTCCTGGCGCGGCACGATGAAGGTACGCCCGATGTAGCGGTTTTTCACCAGCCCCATCTCATAGGCGATGCCGGCCTCCTCGGCATATCCGGTGGCGGCCGACACGCTGGAGTCGGGCACCCCGGTGACCAGGTCCGCCTCGACCGGCCGAACCCGCGCCAGCACCCGCCCCAGTTGCTTGCGGACGCTGTGGACGTTGAGCCCGTCCAGGTCGGAATCGGGGCGGGCGAAATAGATGTACTCGAACACGCAGAGGGCGGGGCGCCCTGCGGGGGCCGCACGCTGGCTCACCAGCCCGTCCCGTGTAACCACCACCATCTCGCCGGGTTCCACCTCGCGCACGAACTCCGCCCCCACCGCGTCGAAAGCACAGGTTTCCGATGCAAGCAGCCAAGAACCGTCCAGCCGACCCAGGCAGAGGGGACGGATACCGTGGGGATCCCGCGCCCCGATGAGGGTATCGGAGGTCAGGAAGACCAGGGCGTAGCCTCCCTTCACCTCCGCCAGGGAGCCCGCCACCGCGTCGGCCAGCTCACGGGTGGGCCGCCGCGCGATGAGGTGGGCGATCACCTCCGTGTCCAGGGTGGTTTGAAAAATGGACCCCTGCCCTTCCAGTTCATCCCTTAACTGGGGGGCGTTCACCAAATTACCATTGTGGGCAAGGCCCAGCATACCCCGGCGGTAGCGCACCACCAGCGGCTGGGCGTTCACCGGGTCGGAGGCACCGAAGGTGGAGTAGCGCACGTGACCGATGGCAGCCTCGCCGGCCATGTCGCGCAGGACGCCCTCGCTGAACACCTCGGAGACCAGTCCCATCCCCTTGTGCAGCCGGAGATGTCCGTCCCTGACGCTGGCTATCCCGGCGCTCTCCTGCCCCCGGTGCTGCAACGCGTACAGTGCCACGTGGGTAAGTTCCACCGCGTGGGGATGCCCCCAGATCCCGAACACGCCGCATTCCTCCCTCAACCGTCCGCACCCCCCACCCGGGTGAACGCGCCATCGCGCCGTCAAACCACCACCTCCACGTCTTTCGCTATCCCCCTGTCGGCCCCGCCCATCCTCCGTACCACACACTCTACCCCCGCCTCCGCCAAAGCCAAGGCTGCCGGCTCCCTACCCGGCTGCCAGGCGGGGGATGGTCTGGCACCACAGGGCCCGCAGGCGCGCCACCGGGACGTCCACCAGCAGCCTGCCGTTCAAGCTCAGGCGCAGGTGCTCGCCCCTCACCCACCCCACCGGCTGGGCGTGCACGCCCACCGCGCGGGACAGGCGATCCAGGCGCGGCCAGTCGCCCGGGCGACAGCTCACCACCACCCGCCCCGTACTCTCTCCGAAGAGCACCGCGTCGGGCCGCACTCCGGAGGGGACGGGGATATCCACCTCCACGCCCACGCATCCCCCGCCACGGGGTGCATCGCCCCCGCCGGAGCAGCCGGATGCCGGGGCGGCGTCGCACCCAGCGAAACAGGATTCAGCCAGGGCCACGGCCAGGCCTCCGTCGGACACGTCATGGGCGGAGGCCAGGATGCCCTCCCGCGCGGCCCCCACCAGCAGGCTGATGAGGGCCCTTTCCGCCTTGAGGTCCGGTACGGGGGGTTGCCCCGCCACCAGCCCGTGCCAGACGGCCAGGTACTCCGACCCGCCCAGCCCCTGCCAGCCCCGGTCGGTGTCCGGTTGCAGGGGGTTGCCCAGGAGGACCACCATGTCGCCGCAGCGCTTGAAGCCCGTGGTGACCACCCTGGCCACGTCACCGAGCAACCCCACCATCCCCACCACGGGGGTGGGGTAGACCGCCTGCTTACCCGTCTGGTTGTAAAAGCTCACGTTTCCGCCCGTCACGGGGGTGCCCAGCTCGCGGGCCGCCTCCGCCATCCCCTCGATCACGCGCGCGAACTGCCACATCACACCCGGGTCTTCCGGGCTGCCGAAGTTCAGGCAGTTGGTGAGCCCGATGGGCTCCGCACCCACGCAGGCCACGTTCCGCGCCGCCTCCGCCACCGCCGCGGCCGCCCCCGCCCGCGGGTCCAGATAGCACCAGCGCCCGTTCCCGTCCGTGCACACGGCGATGCCGCGGGAACTCCCCTTCAGGCGCAGGACGGCGGCGTCGGCCCCCGGCGCCACCACCGTATTGATCTGCACCATGTGGTCGTACTGCCGCCATACCCACTCCTTGCTGGCCACCCCGGGCGAAGAGATGAGCTTCTCGAGGATGGCCGGAAAGGCCTCGTCCGTGGGCACGGGCACCTCGCCGGGGCGGCGCTGCCGGGCACGCGCGGGCTCCTCAGGCTCCACCTGGAGGGGCGAGTACGCGGGCGATCCCGCCGCCAGCAGTGCGGCCGGCACCTCGGCCACCACCTCGTCCCCGTCCCGCACCCGGAACATGCCGTCCCCCGTCACCTTCCCGATGACGGTGGCGGGTACGTCCCAGCGCCGGAACACGGCCAGGACGTCTTCCTCGCGCCCCCGCTCCACGATGAGCAACATGCGCTCCTGGGACTCGGACAGCATCACCTCGAAGGGGGTCATCCCCGGCTCCCGCCGGGGGACCCGCCGGATATCGATTTCGACACCAGCCCCCCCGCGGGCGGCCGTCTCGGCGCAGGCGGAGGTGAGCCCGGCCGCGCCCAGGTCCTGCAGGCCCACCACCGCTCCCGTCTCCAGGGCCTGCAGGCAGGCTTCGATGACCACCTTCTCCATGAAGGGATCGCCCACCTGGACGGCGGGCCTCATCTCCGCCGCCTTCTCGTCGAAAGTGCGCGAGGCCAGCAGCCCCGCCCCGTGGATGCCGTCCCGCCCGGTGGGCGACCCCACCAGCACCACGGCGTTGCCCGCACCCACGGCCTGTCCCTTCATCAGGCGGTCCCTGCGGACCAGGCCCAGGCACATGACGTTCACCAGGGGGTTGTAGGTGTAAGCGGGGGCAAACGCCACCTCCCCCCCCACGGTGGGCACCCCGATGCTGTTCCCGTAGGACGCTATGCCCGAAACCACACCCCCGAAGAGGTAACGGGTGAGGGGCAGCGCGGGGTCGCCGAAGCGCAGGGAATCCAGCAGGGCCAGCGGGCGTGCCCCCACGGCCAGGATGTCACGAACGATGCCCCCGATGCCGGTGGCAGCCCCCTGGAACGGCTCCACAAAGGAGGGGTGATTGTGAGACTCGATGCGCACGGCCAGGGCCACGGGTTCGTCGATGTCCAGCACCCCGGCATTTTCCCCCGGACCCTGGATGACGCGCTTTCCCTGGGAGGGAAGCTGCCGCAACAGGAGACGTGAGTGTTTGTACGCACAGTGCTCCGACCACAGGACGGAGAACATCCCCAACTCGGTCCAGTTGGGCTCCCGGCCCAGCCCGTCCACGATGAGGCGGTACTCGTAGTCGGTGAGACCTAACTCCCGCCACGCCTGCCGGGCCTGGATCTCCTCACGGCTCAACACACCAGCTTCCCCCGCTTCCTCGCCGCCCGCGAACCCCCGTCTTCCGCGCAACACGCCAACCCCCGTCTCCTCCTCAGCGGGCCAGCTACCGTCCGCTTCCGCGCAGGTACTCCACCACGGACCGGAAGATGAGCCTGCCGTCCTCGCATCCCAGGACCCCTTCCGCCGCCCTCTCCGGGTGGGGCATCATCCCCAGCACGTTACCGGCGGCGTTGCGCACGGCGGCGGTGTTGCCCAGTGACCCGTTGGGGTTGGCCTCCGGCACCACCTCGCCGGCAGGCGTCGAGTAACGCATCACCACCTGGCCGCGCCCCTCCACCTCGGCCAGTTCCTCCGGTGGCAGGTAGAAGTTGCCCTCGTAGTGGGCGATGGGAATGCGCAGGACCTGCCCCTTCTCGCAGAGCAGGGTGAACGGCGTCCGGTTGTCCTCCACCCGCACCCACGTCCACTGGCAGCGGAAGGTGAGGCTCTCGTTTTTGCGCATGGCCCCCGGCAGCAGCCCCGCCTCCTGCAGGATCTGGAACCCGTTGCATATCCCCAGCACCAGGCCGCCGTCGGCGGCGAAGCGGGCTATCTCCCGCATCACGGGGGAGAAGCGGGCGATGGCCCCCGTGCGCAGGTAATCCCCGTACGAGAAACCCCCGGGCAGCACCAGGCAGTCGAACCCGGATATCTTCGTATCGCGGTGCCACACGTACTCCACCCGGGCGCCGGTGGCGGCGCCGATGGCGTGGTAGCAGTCAGCGTCGCAGTTGGAACCCGGGAACACCACCACGCCGAACCTCACCGCGGCCTCACCTCTCCGTCCCCGCCCCCGCCTCCGCCTGCGGCCCCGCCTCGTCCGCTCCGGCGGCACCTGCTTCGGTCCCGGGGGCTGCGGCGGGGTCTGCCCGCGCCGTAGGCGAACCGTGGGGCTCGACGGTGAAGGCGAAGTCCTCCAACACGGGGTTGGCCAGGAGACGCTGCCCCATCTCCCCCAGTTGTCGCCGGGCTTCGGCATGGTCGGCCGCGCGGAGCCTCACTTCGATGAGCTTCCCCACGCGCACCTCTTCCACTCCCCGGTAACCCAAGGAATGGAGGGCACCCGTGATGGTACGCCCCTGGGGGTCGAGCACACCTTCCTTGAGGGTCACCTTCACCACACCGTCGAAGAGCACGGGTTCCCCGGCAGCAGCGCGCGCATCGGCCTGAACGCGCCGCAGCACTTCCTCGTAAGCCTCCTCCACCCCGCCCAGGTCGCGGCGGAAGCGGTCCTTATCCAGCTTCTCGCCCGTGCCGATGTCCCAGAGCCGGCAGGTGTCCGGAGATATCTCGTCGCCCAGCACCAGTTGCCCGGCCGCATCGCGGCCGAACTCCAGCTTGAAGTCAATCAACTCGAGGCCCCTGACCCCCAGGAACCGGCGCAGGAGGGCGTTGGTGGCGAGGGCCATCTCCCGCATCTGGGCCAGCTCCCGCGGGGTAGCCAACCCCAGGGCCAGGGCGTGGTCGTCGTTCACCATGGGGTCGCCCAGGGCGTCGCTCTTGTACGAGAACTCGAGCACCGGACGGGCCAATGGTGTCCCCTCCGCGATACCCAGGCGCCGGGAGATGCCGCCCGCCGCCCGATTGCGCACTACCACCTCCAGTGGAACGATGCGGAGCCGCCTGCAGAGGAGTTCGTTCTCCGCCACCTGCTCGACCAGGTGGGTGGGAATGCCTTCTCCCTCCAGGTAGCGGAAGAGGATGGCCGACATGGTGGCGTTGCACCGCCCCTTGCCCCCGATGACGCCGCGCTTGGCCCCGTCGAAGGCGGTGGCCGCCTCGGTGAACTCCATCACCACCCGCTCCGGGTCCTCCGTCGCCCACACGATCTTGGCTTTGCCGCGGTACAGTTCACTCACCTTCACCGCACTTCCCCTCCATCCGGCCTCACCGCCTGCCTGCCGCCGTGCGCCGCCGCTCACCCGTCCTCTCCGGCCATCGGCCATGTGCCACGCCCCAGGGCCGGACTTGCACCGCCGACGGAGGTGGCGGCACCCACCCGTCCGTCGCGGAGGCCGAGGCGGTCGAAGATGTAATCCACCCGCGCCAGGAAGGGTCCCAGGTCGAAGCAGGCCGCCAGCCGGGGGGCTTCCAGCACCCCGGTCACGCGGGGATCCGCCTCGACCAGTTCCCGGAAGGATGCCCCGGTGTCGAGGGCGCGCAGGGCCAGTTCCTGCACCACCCCGTAGGCCTCCTCGCGGCTCATCCCCCGCTCCACCAGGGCCAGCAGCACCCGCTCGGAGAAGGCCAGCCCTCCCCCCGCGTACACGTTGGCCGCCATGCGCTCGGGGTACACCCGCAGCCCCTCCACCACCCGGGTGAAAGTGTGCAGCATGTAATCCACTGCCGTGGTGGCATCGGGGATGACCACCCGTTCCACCGAGGAATGGGAGATGTCGCGTTCGTGCCACAGGGCCACGTTCTCCAGGGCGGCCACGCTGTACGAACGCACCAGGCGGGCCAGCCCGCACATGCGCTCCGACAGGATGGGGTTGCGTTTGTGGGGCATGGCCGACGATCCCTTCTGCCCGGGGCGGAAGGGTTCCTCCACCTCGCGCACCTCGCTGCGGGCCAGTCCCCTGATCTCCAGGGCGAACTTCTCGATCGAGGCGGCCAGGTTGGCCAGGGTGCACAGGTAGTGGGCGTGCCGATCCCGGCTCAGCACCTGGCTGGAAATGGGGGCGGGCTCCAGGCCCAGTTGCCGGCAGACATACTCCTCCACGCGGGGGTCCAGGTGGGCGAAATTCCCCACCGCCCCCGACAGCTTCCCCACAGCGATCTGTCGCCGCGCCTCTATCAGCCGCTCCCGCTGCCGGCCCAGTTCCGCCCACCACAGGGCCAGTTTGAGGCCGAAGGTCGTCGGCTCGGCGTGCACCCCGTGGGTCCGCCCCATGATGACGGTGTCCTTGTACCGCAGCGCCTTCTCCCGGACCGCTGCCCCCAGGGCGTCCACTCCACCCAGGATGACGTCCAGGGCCTCCACCATGAGGCAGGAGAGGGCGGTGTCCATCACGTCCGACGAGGTGAGGCCGTAGTGCAGGTAGCGGCCGTCCTCCCCCACCGTCTCCGCCACCGCGGTGACAAAGGCGATCACCTCGTGCTCCACCTGGCGTTCCAGTTCCCGCACGCGTTCAAGGGAGAAGGACGCCCGCTCACGGATGCGCCGGGCGGCGTCCGCAGGGATCACCCCCAGGGAGGCCCACGCCTCGCATGCCGCCACCTCGATCTCCAGCCACTTGCGGAAACGGTTCTCGTCGGACCACAACCGCCCCATCACCGGGCGGGTATAGCGCTCGATCACCCCGTCACCTCCCCGTGCTCACGGCGCCGGCCGTCCCACCGGCCCGTCTCCTCGCCATGGCACTCGGGCCGCCTGCCGTCCTGGCTCACGCCGGCGCACCCGGGCCGGGCCCGGCAGGACCCATGCCCCAACCGGCCAGCCTGGCGTTCTTTTCTCTGACGGCGGCGGCCTGCTCCCGCCGGAAGGATTCCAGCCGCTCCCGGACAGCGGCGTCGTTCACCGCAAGTATGGAGGCGGCCAGCAGCGCCGCATTCTTGGCGGCGTCCAGGCCCACGCAGGCCACGGGTACTCCGGGGGGCATCTGCACGATGGAGAGGAGTGCGTCCAGGCCGCCCAGACTGCCGGCCGCCCGCGGTACCGCTATCACGGGCAGTGTGGTGTGGGCGGCCAGCACCCCCGGCAGGTGGGCGGCCAGGCCGGCACAGGCGATGACGACCTCAAATCCCTGCTCCCTCGCCCCGCGGGCGAAGGAAACGGCGTCTTCCGGAGTGCGGTGGGCCGAAGCCACCAGCACCCGGCACCCCACCCCCCAGGAGGTCAGCAGGTCATAGGCCTCCTTCATCAGGGGCAGGTCGGAGTCACTCCCCACCACGATGGCCACGCGCGCCCGCTCCACCACACCGCTCTCCCCTCGAGCCGCCGGCACCGGTGCTCGCTCCGCCGCGCCGCTCACGCGACCTCACCCCTCAAACAGCTTGCCCAGGGGACAGGTTTCGCGAGCGGAAACCTACCCACCTGGGCTTTTCTCCCGTGGTGTAGCACCCCGGGGATGGGTACCTCCACGCCTACCGCGCCGGGCGGCACGCCGCCCTTCCCTCGCGGTCACCCGGGCACCACCCCCGCTGGCGCCTGCGCCGCTCGGTCACTGCCGCCCACCCTTCCGGCACCGCTGCCCGGACGCAGGAGGGCGCGGAACCCTAGGCGCACTTTCCCCCGCCAGGATGTGGTTGTCCACGAAGATGATATCCCAGCGCCGTCGCCCCCGTCAAGGCACGCAGCAGCGGCCGCCCAGAAGCGGCAGCCGGGGGGAAGGGAGAGGCAGGAGTCGCGGCCAGGATGCGGAGAGGGAGGAGCAGGAAACCGGGCGGTGGGCGGCGAATCGTATGGACGAAGTTGGGCGCATAGGTATTCAGTGGCTTGCTTGTTCAATAAATGAACGGCCGAAGAGGGGTTCAGCGTCCCAGGTGGAGGAGGCCAGGATTCGGACGTAGGCGGCGGACAGTCAGCGGTGCGGCCCATCTGCACAGGCGACCAGCGGGTTACCAGCGGAAGAGCTGACACTCTGACCGGGAGGGATACGCATGCGCAGGGTGTTTACTGCCCTCGCCGTCCTCGCCATGGCAGCCGCGCTCGTGTCTTCGGGTTGCGCCGGACGCGGAGCGCCTCCTACCATCAAGATCGGCGTTAACGCCGAGCTGACCGGAGACATCCCTAAGGTAGGAGAAAGTTGCAAGCGCGCTGCCCAGATGTGGCTCGCGGACATCGAGGCGGCGGGTGGACTTGAGGTCGGAGGGAAGAAGTACAAGGTAGAACTCTTCATCGAAGACAACGAGTCCAAACCTGAGTCGGCCGCGGCAGCAGCGACCAAGCTCATCACCCAGGACGAAGTACTGGCGATCGTGGGGCCCAACGCCTCCAAGGTGGCCATCCCCGCAGGTGAAGTGTGCAACAACCAGAAGTGCCCCATGATCAGCCCCTGGTCCACCAACCCGCGCACCACCAAGGACCGGCCCTGGGTGTTCCGGGCCTGCTTCCTGGACGACTTCCAGGGTCCCGTGGTGGCGCGCTTCGTGACCGAGGAGTTCAACTTCACCAAAGCCGCGGTCCTGTACGATGTGGCCAGCGACTACCCCAAGGGGCTGGCGGAGTTCTTCAAGAAGGCGTGGGAAGAGATCCACGGTCCCGGTTCCGTGGTGGCGTTCGAGAGCTTCGTCACCAAAGACCGGGACTTCAGCGCCCAGCTGACCAAGATCATCGCCTCCGGGGCGGAGTTCCTCTTCACCCCCCAGTACTACGACGAAGTCCCCCTCATCCTCAAGCAGGCGCGTGAGCTCGGCTTCGACAAGCCCGTGGTGGGTAGCGATAGCTGGGGCTCGGCCGAACTGGTCAAGCTGGCGGGCCCGCTCTCCTACGGGTGCTTCTTCAGCACCCACTACGCGGCGGCGGGTGCCAAGGGTGCCACCAAGGAGTTCATCGACCGCTTCAAGGCCAAGTACGGCGAAGTGCCGGACGACGTGGCGGCCCTGACCTGGGATAGCATGCGCATCGTAGAGGCAGCCATCAAGGCTGCCGGGAAGATCACCGGCGACCTGGCCACTGACCGGAAGGCGGTGCGCGACGCCATGGCCGCCATCAAGGACTTCGACGGCATCACCGGACGCATGACCTTCACCGAGGAAGGCGACCCGATCAAGGCGGCGGTCATCGTCAAGATCAGCAATACGGGCGAGTTCGAGTTCTACAAGTTCGTCAGCCCCAAGTAGAGCGGCCGCGGTCGTGGCCCGCAGCGTTCCCGGCCCTGGCCGGCAGGGCCCCCGCATCGTGGCTCTGCCGGCCAGGCCGCGCCATGACTGCCCATGGCGCCGACCCCGGGCGCCGGGCGGCCACCGCACACTGAGAGGGAGGTAACTGATGGCCTACCTTTTGCAGCACGTGGTGAACGCCCTCCAATGGGGCAGCTTCTACGCCCTCATCGCCCTGGGCTATTCCATGGTGTACAGCGTGCTCATGCTCTTCAACTTCGCCCACGGTGACATCTTCATGGTGGGCGCCTACATCGGACTGTTCGTGGCCACGGGCCTGCTCGCCCTGGGCTCCGCGGGGGCGGTTGCCCTGCCCAACTGGGCCGTGCTCGTCCTCACCCTCATCCTGGCCATGGCCCTCACTTCCGTGGTGGGCATGCTCGTGGAAAGGGTGGGGTACCGGCCGCTGCGCAGGGCCCCGCGGGCTTCCGCTGCCCTCACAGGCCTCATGATCGGCATCACCTTCGAGACCCTCAACCTGGCCCTGCTGGGGGCCAAGAGGCGGAGTTTCCCGGCCCTCATCGAGACCACTTCCTACCAGGTGGCCGGCGTCAGCATCACCAACACCAAGATCATGATCGTGGTGATTTCCCTCCTCCTCATGCTGGCCCTGGACCAGTTCGTGCGCCGGACCAAGTGGGGTATGGCCATGCGGGCCATGGCGGTGGACATCTTCGTGGTCCCCCTCATGGGAGTACCCATCAACACCATGGCCGCGCTCACCTTCGCGCTGGGGTCGGGGCTGGCCGCAGTGGCAGGGGTCTTCTTCGGCCAGGCCTACCCCGTGCTGGAACCCTACATGGGGATGCTGGTGGGGTGGAAGGCTTTCGTGGCAGCCATCCTGGGCGGCCGGGGGTCGGTGCTGGGTGCAGCCCTGGCCGGATTCCTGCTCGGGTTCATCGAGATATTCGTGGCCGTGGTGTTCCCCTCCACGTTACGCGACCTCATCGCCTACTCCGTGATCCTGCTCATCCTCACCTTCAGGCCGTACGGCTTCTTCGGGGAGCCGTACAGTGCCCGCCTGAGGCTGTAACCCGGGAAGCGAGGCGATCGTGCCGTGACAACCGCCACTCCCGAGCGCTCACCGGTCCCGGATGTGTCCGGCCGTCTTACCGTCACCCGCGCTCTCAGCCTCCTGGGCGGCGTCCCCTTCCTGGGGTGGTTGCTGGGCGGGCTGGCCGCGGTCCTGGCGGAGTACCTCTTCGGATTGCCCCTGGCGCTCGCGCTGGGGCTGCGTCGCATCCCGGTCCTCTTTGGCTTCGAGGTGATGCTCAAGGCGCCCCGGTACATCCCCGGCACACTCGTGTACCTGGTGCTGGTGTACCTGATACCGGCTGCGCTGGTGGCCCTGGCCACCGCCCGGGTGACCGACACCCTGGCGGCCAGGTTGCTGCGCAGCCCCGCGCTCAGCATGGTGGTGCACCTGGCCCTGCTGTACGCCAGCATACACCTCTGGTGCGGCCTGAGCGATTACCGCTATCTGGTGGGGCGGCTGGCCCTCATCGCGGTAATGCTCACCCTGAGCCTGAACGTGGTCAATGGCTACATGGGCGAGTTCTCCTGCTCGCACCCCGGCTTCATGGCGTTGGGTGCCTACACGGCCTCGGTGCTCACCGTGCTCTTCTTCGTGGAAGACGACGTGTTCGGAGCACCACTGCTGCCCCCTGCCCTGGGGCCCTTCTTCTTCCCGCTGGCCCTGGTGGCGGGCGGCCTGGTGGCGGCCCTGGGGGCCCTGGCCGTGGCCATCCCCTCCTTCCGGGCCCGGGGCGACTACCTGGGTGTGATCACTCTGGCCTTCACCTTCGTGGTGAAGAGCCTGTTCGAGAACCTGGAGATCGTGGGGGGGCCGCGCGGCTTCATGAACCAACCCAACTGGGCGGGCCTGCCCACCGTGTTCGCGTGGACGGTCGTGTGCATAGCGGTCATCAACAATTTCGTGCGCTCCACCCTGGGAAAGGCGCTCAATGCGGTGCGGGACGGGGAGATAGCGGCGGAGGCCATGACCGTCGACACCCGGCGCACCAAGATCGTGGCCTTCCTGTTTGCTGCCTTCTGGGCGGGGGTGGCGGGCGGCCTGTTCGCCCACGTGGTGAGCTACATCAACCCGGCCACCTTCGGGGTACAGAAACTGGCAGAAGTGCTGGCCATGGTGTACTTCGGCGGGCTGAACTCGGTCATCGGCTCTATCGCCGGTGGCCTGGGCTTGACCCTCTTCAGCGAGGCCTTGCGCCCGCTGGAGGTGTGGAAGTGGGTCATCATCCCGGTCCTGCTGGTCTTCGTGATGGCAAACCGGCCCACGGGGCTCATCGCCTTCCGGGAGTTCGACGTTATGAAGCTGCTGGGACCCAGGCGCGGGCGGAAGGAAGGGTCGCAAAATGTCTCTGCTCAAGGTTGAAGGCATGACCCACTACTTCGGCGGGCTGCGCGCGGTTTACAACTACAACCTCGAGATCGAAATGGGCCAGATCCGGGGCCTGATCGGCCCCAATGGTGCGGGCAAGACCACCATCTTCAACCTCATCACGGGCATGTACCGCCCCACCAGCGGCCGCATTGTCTTCGACGGGCAGGACATAGTGGGGCTGCCCCCGCACCGCATCGCCGCCCGGGGCATAGGGCGCACCTTCCAGAACATGATGCTCTGGAGGCACATGACCGTCCTCGAGCACGTGAAGCTGGCCCACTACTCCCGCATCGACTACGGCCTGGTGGGGGCCTTCCTGGGCACCCCGCGACGCCACCGGCAGGAGGCCGAGATCGAAGAGAGGTCGTACGAACTGCTCAGGATGATGGGTGTGGACCGCTTTGCGCAGAAGGTGATCACCGAACTCCCCTACGGGGCCCAGCGCCGGGTGGAAATCGCCCGCGCACTGGCCACGCAGCCCAAACTCCTGCTCCTGGACGAACCCACCGCGGGCATGAACCCGGAAGAGATGATCGAGATGGTGGACACCATCCGCCGCATTCACGGCGTGCTGGGGATGGCCATTTTCCTCATCGAGCACCGCATGCGGGTGGTCATGGACCTGTGCGAGACCATACAGACCCTGAACTTCGGAGAGGTCATCGCCGAGGGCACCCCGGACGAGATCCGCAACAACCCGGTGGTGATCGAAGCATACCTGGGCAAGGAAGTGGTGACCTGATGCCCACCGACAACCTGATGCTCGCGGGTGACCTGATGCTCATGAAGGAAGTGGTGGCCTGATGCTCACGGTGGAAAACCTGCGCGTCTCCTACGACCGCATCGCCGCCCTGCACGGGATCAGCTTCCACGTGGAGGAAGGGGAGATCGTGTGCATCATCGGCGCCAACGGGGCGGGGAAAAGCACCACCCTGCGCGCGATCTCCCGCCTTGTACCGGCAGAGCCGGGGAGCAAGATCACCTTCAGGGGCGAGAACCTCCTCCGGTACCCGCCGGAAAAGGTGGTGAGCCAACTGGGGATCTCCCACGTACCCGAGGGCAGGCGCCTCTTCGACAACCTTACGGTGATGGAGAACCTCAGGCTGGCCGCCTTCGCCCGCAAGGACCACCAGCAGATCGAGCGCGACCTGGAGCGGGTCTTCTCCATTTTTCCGCGTCTGAAGGAGCGCATCACCCAGAAGGCGGGCACCCTGAGCGGGGGCGAGCAACAGATGCTGGCCGTGGGCAGGGCGTTCATGAGCGGTCGCAGGATGATGCTCCTGGACGAGCCGTCTATGGGCCTGGCCCCCCTGCTCATGATGGGCGTGTTCGAAGCCCTGGGTGAGCTGAACAAGGAGGGGACGACCATCCTGCTGGTCGAGCAGAACGCCCGCATGGCGCTCAAATTCGCCCAGCGTGGATACGTACTGGAAAACGGCAGGCTCGTGCTCGCCGGCACCTCGCAGGAACTCCTGGACAACCCCGACGTCAAGAAGGCCTACCTCGGTGGCTGACCGCAGCGCGGGCTGAATGCCGTCCCGGGAGGAGGAATCTCGGCGCACGAAGTATTCTATGAAACATGGGCAACGGGACACGTGCGGGAACGGCCTCTGAGGCAACCGCCACCTTTCCGTACTGGCGGCGCAACCTTTGGGCGGCATGCGCCGCCCAGTTCATCCTCATGGCGGCCATCCAGCTCATCATGCCCTTCCTGGCCCTCTTCATCCATCAGGAGCTGGGCATCCAGGACATCCGCCACGTGGAGTTGTGGGCGGGAGCCATCCAGTCGTCCAACATGCTCATGGCCGCCCTCATGTCACCCGTCTGGGGGGCACTGGCAGACCGCTACGGGCGCAAGGTAATGGTCCTGCGGGCTTCCGCCGCCGTGGGCGTGTTCAGTGTGCTGGCCGGCCTGGTGCGCAACGTCCATGAGTTGCTGGCGGTGCGCCTGCTCATGGGAGTGTTCAGCGGCTTCGGGGCCACCGCGGTGGCCCTGGTGGGCACGGGTACCCCTCCCCAGTACCTGGGGTATGCCCTGGGCATCCTCTCCACAGGGCAACTCGCCGGTATCGTGTTCGGCCCCCTGCTGGGGGGAGCGCTGGCCCCCGTCGTCGGCTACCGGGCCACCTTCCTGATCACGGGCCTGCTCTCCCTGGGTGCCTGCCTGCTGGTGGCCATCCTGGTCCGGGAAAACTTCGTGCCCGTCCCGCGCGCGCAGGCCGAGCCCCTGCGGGCCCAGTTGCGGGGGGTGGCCGCCGTTCCCGGGCTGCTATCCGTGTTCGGGGTGCTGCTCATGGCCCAGGTGGCAAACTCCAGTGCCGGTCCCCAACTCTCCCTGTTCGTCCTGGAACTCACGGGTGACCCCGACCACGCCGCGTCTCTCGCAGGGGTGGCCTTCGCCGCCGCCGGCCTGGGTAGCGCTCTCACCGCCCCCCTGCTGGGGAGGCGGGCGGACTCCCTCGGCTGCAAGCCCACCCTCACCCTCGCCCTGGCGGGGGCAGCCCTCCTGGTCCTCCCCCAGGCCCTGGTGCACAAGGTCTGGCAACTGGTGATCCTGCGCCTGGGGCTGGGTGTGTTCGTGGGCGGCATCCTCCCCACGGCCAACGCGCTCGTGGGACACCTCACGCCCCGCGAGCGCAGGGCCACCGCTTACGGTCTCACCTCCAGCGCCACCTTCATGGGCAACTTCCTGGGACCGATGCTGGGCGGCCTGGTGGTGGCCAGCTTCGGCTTGCGGGCCATATTCCTGTTCACGGGCGCCCTGCTGCTGTCCAATCTCCTGTGGGTATCCCTCACCGTGCGCGACCCGGCCAGGCCGATGTCTCCCGCGAAAAGGTCAGCGCAGGCTGAGCCGGAGCAACTGTCCTGAGGGCCCGGCCGGCTACTCCCACTCGATGGTAGCGGGCGGCTTGGACGTGATATCGTACACTACCCGGGTCACGGCCGGGATCTCGTTCACAATCCGCGTCGAGATGGCTTCCAGGAGATCGTGGGGCAGCCGCGCCCAGTCGGCGGTCATGGCATCCTCGCTCTCCACCGCACGCACCGCCACCGTCCACCCGTAAGCGCGCGCGTCCCCCTTCACCCCCACTGACCGGGTGTCCGTGAGCACCGCAAAGGCCTGCCACAGGCGGCGGTACATGCCGGCACGCCGGATTTCCTCCGTGACGATGGCGTCGGCCCGGCGGAGGACCTCCACCTTCTCGGGGGTGACCTCCCCTACCACCCGCACCGCCAGCCCGGGGCCGGGGAAGGGGTGGCGCCACACCAGAGCCTCCGGCAGTCCCAGGGCCTCACCCACCACCCGTACCTCGTCTTTGAACAGTTCCCGCAGGGGCTCCACCAACTGGAAGACCATGCTTTCCGGCAGCCCCCCCACGTTGTGGTGGGTCTTTATGGTGGCCGCCGTGGCGGTCCCGCTCTCGATCACGTCCGGGTAGATGGTCCCCTGCACCAGGAACTCCACCGGCCCCAGCCGGGCGGCCTCCTCTTCGAAGATGCGCACGAACAGTTCGCCCACCCGCTCACGCTTCACCTCGGGGTCGGTCACGCCCCGCAGGGCGGCGAGGAAACGGTCGGCCGCCGGGACATGCACCAGGGGAAGCCCGAAGACGTCACGGAAGGTACCCACCACCTGCTCCGGCTCGCCCTCCCGGAGCAGCCCGGTATCCACGAAGATGCAGGTGAGCCGATCACCGATGGCCCGGTGGGTGAGGGCAGCCGCCACCGAGGAATCAACCCCCCCGGAAAGGGCACACACCGCCCGCCCCCCGCCCACCTGCTCCCGGATGCGCTCCACGGCAGCGTCGATGAAGGAAGAGGTGGTCCAGTCTCCCCGGCAGCCGCATACCCGGAAGAGGAAGTTGGCCAGCACCTCCCTGCCGCGGGGCGTATGCACAACCTCCGGGTGGAACTGCACGCCGTAGAGGCGGTGCTCGCGGTCGGCCATGGCCACCACCGGGGTGGAGGGCGTGCGTGCCAGCACCCGGAATCCGGCCGGTGCCCGCCGCACCAGGTCGCCGTGGCTCATCCACACCTCGAGGGGACCCGGACCCAGGCCGGCCAGGATCTCGTCCTCGTCGAGCACCTCCAACCGGGCCCGGCCGAACTCGCAATGCTCACCCTTTGCCACCTCGCCCCCCAGCATGAAGGCAAGCAGTTGCATCCCGTAGCATATTCCCAGCACCGGCACCCCGGCCCGCAGGAGGTCGGGATCCAGACGTGGTGCACCCTCCGCGTAAACGCTGGCCGGTCCGCCGCTGAGGATGAGACCGGCCGGCTTCTCCTCCAGGATGCGCGCGGCCGGCCAGGTGGCCGGCACGATCTTACTGAAAACGCCCTGCTCCCGCACCCGGCGGGCGATCAACTGGGCGTACTGGGCCCCGAAGTCCAGCACCAGTATGACGTCCATGCCCGGACCCCCTTATGGCTCCTGCGCCGCCCGGGTCACTCCTCCTCCGGTTCGGCCTCGAGGCGCGCGATGTACGGCAGTTCCCGGTAGCGTTCCCGGTAGTCCAGCCCGTACCCCACCAGGAATACATTGGGCACTTCGAACCCCACGTAGTCAACGGGAACCTTGACCCTGCGACGGGCGGCCTTGTCGAGCAGCGTGCAAACCTTGAGGCTGGCGGGATCCCGTGCCAGCAGGATGTCGCACAGGTAGGACAGCGTGAGCCCGGTATCCACGATGTCCTCCACCAGCAGGACGTGGCGGCCTTCGATGCTGGTATCCAGGTCTTTGAGGATGCGCACCTGCCCCGAGGTCACGGTGCTCTGCCCGTAGCTGGATACCGCCATGAAGTCCATGTTCACCGGGATCGTCAGGTGCCGTACCAGGTCGGCGAGGAAGATGACGCCCCCCTTAAGGACACACACCAGCAGGGGCTCCTTGTCCTGGTAGTCGCGGGAAATCTCCTCCGCCAGTTCCTTTACCCGCCGCTCTATCTCCTCCGCGGTGATCAACACGTTGCCTTCCATGACTGCCCCCCCGTCCCGGGGAATGGCCCCCTGTGTGACGATTTCCCTTAGCTTTCGTCACCAGGCACCCCCCGTCCTGCTGCCGACGGGACCGTTACCGGTCGACCGTGCCACCCGGCACGCTGAGCGCCATCTCGCCGGGGGAAGTCAGGTGGGAAAGCCAGAGGCGGGCGGCCTGGAGCAGGTAGGCGGCTTCGCCCGCGTGCCACACTGACGCGCGGGCGGGGAGTTCGCGGGTGGAAGCGAGACCTGCTTCCAGGTGATCGGTATCACCCATGGTGACGGCCACCGGTGTGATCACGCCCCAGGGCGACCGGCCGGATCGGGGCAGGGACGCCCACCCGGGGTAGAAACGCACAAAACGCTCGTACACCGCGCGGGAGATGCGACTGTCGGGGCTCTCCACGCCACACAGCACCGGGAACAGTTGGGCCACGGCATCGGGATACCACTGCCGCCAGTTGGGCAGGCGCCTGGTCCCCGACATTTTCACCGCCCAGTAGTAGTCCCCCCGCCGCGGATTGTACATCACCTGCCGGACGCCGGCCCGGACGGCCTCGGCCCGCCCCGCCCAGTAGCGGGCGGCATCGCCGTCCCCCAGTTCACCCAGCAGCCAGGCATAGTCGGCCAGCCCCTGGAAGTTTTCCGCATTGTCCATGAGGTACTTCACCCAGTGCCCGGGCCGTGCCCAGGCGAGCCCGTCCGTGTCCTGCAGTGCCACGATGACCTGGGCTACCAGGTCGAGATCCGCCCGGTGATCCTGCACGAAGCGGGTGTCGCCGGTAACCTGCCAGTAGCGCGCGACAGCCGTGAGGAAGGTGGCCGCATAGGCATCGGCTGAATCGTAGGACCCCGTGGGGACCTCGCGGTCTCCCTCGATGCGGTAGTCGTACACCGTCCC
>JACIYH010000049.1 GCA_014360055.1 Bacillota bacterium
CGCCACATCCTGGGACACGTAGCCCAACTGCTGCCTGACCCGGTGGGGGTAAACCGCCACGTCATATCCGCACACCACCGCCCGTCCGGACGTGGGCCGGATGAGGGTTGTGAGCATCATGATAGTGGTAGTCTTGCCCGCCCCATTTGGCCCCAGGAAACCGAATATCTCCCCCGCCCTGACCTGGAAACTCACCCGATCCACGGCCAGGGTTCCTCTCCCGTATCGCTTGGTTAGTTCCTCCGTCTCCACGATGGCTTCACCGGTCATGCCTCAGTGAGGCCCTCCTCTCTTCTGGCGTTCGGCTGCCTCACACAGCGCCCGCAGGCCCCGGCCGAGTGCATCCCGGTCCGGGGCACTCATGTCCTCCAGTAACTCCCGCAGGAGCGACCACCGCTCCTGCCGTACCTGCCGCAAGGCCTCTTCTCCCGCAACTGTCACAGAAAGGTGCACCACCCGGCGGTCCGCCCGGCTGCGCTCCCTTTGCACGAGACCCATGGAGACCATCCGCTCAACGAGGTCGCTCACGGTGGGTGCGGAAACGCCCAGGATGTCGGCCAGTTGCCCCGCACTCACCTTCCCACAACGCGATAGGACGTGCAGCACCTTCACCTGGGGCATGGTGAGGCGCAGAGGGAGCAAATCCTGCCAGTGCAATCCTCTCAACGACTCCATCAGGTGCCGGCCTAACTCCAGGATTTCTTCCGGCGTCAACCAATCCCCCTCCAGCCTGTCATGGACCGTCCGACGGAAGATATTTAGGCCAGGGCTAATTATATCTCCGCCCCACCACCGGATCAAGAAAGGGCATGCTTCACCAAGGTCGACCTCCGCCACGCGGGGCCGGCGGTGCTCCCGCCGGCGTAGCATACCCTATGCCTGCAGGGGGTCCCGGAGGTTTTCCTGCAGCAGTTTGAAGTCCCAGCACGTTAGGCACGGACCAGAAAGTCCCGGCACCGGAGGGGGTGAGGGCCGGGTCATTCTCAGCGGCAGCGAAAGGAACAGGGCGGGGTTTTGGCGAAATTGTATTCCCGGACCCGGTACGGGCCGCAGAGAGAAAGGGGAGGACGGCCCGGTGTCCCTGCACGTTTTGCTCAGTGAGGAGAAACCAACCGTCGTCGCCAGGTGGCTGGACCTCCTGCTGGAAGATTATCCCCCGGAAACGGTGCGCTTTCTGAAAGGGCAGCGGGACCAATTCGCCAACCCGGTCGGGAGCGTCTTTCGACAAGCGATCGCAGATCTTTACGAGGAACTGATAGGCGAAGGCGACCCCGGGCGGGCGGTTGCCCTCCTGGATCCCATCCTGCGCATCAGGGCGGTGCAGGACCTGCCCGCCTCCAGGGCCCTGGCCTTCCTGCCCGGCCTGAAACAGGTGGTGCGCGAGGCGGTGGGAAGCAACGGCCGATCGGTGCAGCCGCCGGTGCGGCCGGAGGAGTGGCGGGAGCTGGACGACCGCATCGACCAACTGACCCTGCTCGCCTTCGACGTCTACCTGGGGTGCCGGGAGAAGATCCACGAGATCAGGTTCACCGAACTGAGAAACCGCACACACCTGCTGCTGGAAAGGGCCGGCCTGGTAGCGGCCGACGCATCACCGGGCGGCACGCCGGGCGGAGCACTATCGCCGCCCGTCGGAGTGGGGCCGCAGGCCGGGCAGGATGGCCGCGGGGGCAGGCGTGCAGAAGAGGGGGAGGGTTAGGCAGTGGGGATGGGGATATCCCTGGCTTTGACGGTCGCACTCATACTCGTGGCCTGGGCGGGGGCGGCAGCCGGCCTGCAGGTCGTGTTGGGAACGGTGATACCCTACCTGGCCGGACTGACCTTCCTCGGGGGGCTCATCTGGCGGGTGGTGAGGTGGGCGCGGGCCCCCGTCCCCTTCCGCATCCCCACCACCTGCGGGCAGCAGAAGTCCCTGCCCTGGATCCGGTATGCCGCCGTGGACAACCCCGCCACCACCCTCGGGGTGGTGGCCAGGGTGGCACTGGAGGTGCTGCTCTTCCGGTCGCTTCTGCGCAACAGCCGCTTCGAGTTGCGGGAGGGGCCAAAGCTGGTCTACTTCTGGGAGAAGTGGCTGTGGGTGGCAGGCCTGGCCTTCCACTGGTCCCTGTTCGTCATCCTGACCAGGCACCTGCGCTTCTTCACCCAGCCCGTGCCCGCCTTCGTGGGGTGGCTGGAGGGAGCCGATGGCTTCTTCCAGGTGTGGTTGAGCGCCCTGTACCTCACCGACGTCGTCGTGCTGGTGGCGGTGACCTACCTGTTCCTGAGGCGCGTGCTCATCCCCCAGGTGCGCTACGTTTCCCTCCCCGCGGACTACTTCCCCCTGTTCCTCATCATGGGGATAGCGGGGTCGGGCGTCCTCATGCGCTACTTCTTCCGGGTGGACGTCACCGCCGTCAAAGAACTGGCCCTGGGCCTGGTCACCTTCCGCCCGGTGCTACCGGCCGGGCTGAGCGCCCTCTTCTACGTGCACCTATTCCTGGTGAGCGTCCTGCTCGTGTACTTCCCCTTCAGCAAGCTCGTGCACATGGCGGGCATCTTCCTCAGCCCCACGCGGAACCTGGCCAACACCAATCGTGAACGCAGGCACATCAACCCCTGGAATTACCCGGTGAAGGTGCACACCTACGAGGAGTACGAAGAGGAGTTCCGCAAGCACATGATTGCGGCCGGCATCCCCGTGGAGAGAGCCGGTCCCTCCGCACAGGTTGGCATCCCCGCGGAAAAGGAGGGCCAGTGATGTCCGCGCCCAAACCGCAGGAACTGCTGAAGGTAAGTCACCGGCCGCCCCGCACGGGCTGGATGGATACCCCGGTTGAGTTCCGCAAGGGCACCTGGTGTTACCCGGGCAAGCCCAAGAGCCTGGAGGTCCTCGACCTGCCCTTCCCGCGCCAGTGGTCGCCCGAGGACGAAGACTGGAAGCTTCCCCCCAACTGGAAGGAAATCGTGCTGGAGGGACTTCGTGAGCGGCTGCACAGGTTCCGCTCGCTGCAGATCTTCATGGACGCCTGCGTGCGTTGCGGGGCCTGCGCCGACAAGTGCCACTTCTTCATCGGCTCGGGCGACCCCAAGAACATGCCCGTGCTGCGGGCGGAACTGCTGCGCTCGGTGTACCGCCGGGAGTTCACCACGGCGGGGAAGCTCCTGGGCAGGATGGTGGGTGCCCGCGACCTGGACGAGCGGGTGCTCAAGGAATGGTTCTACTACTTCTTCCAGTGCACCGAGTGCCGGCGCTGCTCGGTGTTCTGCCCCTTCGGGATCGACACGGCCGAGATCACCATCATCGCCCGCGAACTGCTCAACCTGCTGGGGCTGAACATCGACTGGATCGCCACCCCCATCGCCAACTGCTACCGCACCGGCAACCACCTGGGCCTCTTGCCTCACGCCTTCAAGGATATGGTGGACTTCTGCGTGGACGAGATCCAGAACGTCACCGGGGTGGGGATCGAGCCCACCTTCAACCGCAAGGGGGCGGAGATCCTCTTCGTGGCGCCCTCGGGTGACGTCTTTGCCGACCCCGGCATCTACACCTTCATGGGGTACCTGATGCTGTTCCACGCCATCGGCCTGGACTACACGCTCAGCACCTACGCCTCCGAGGGCGGCAACTTCGGCCTGTTCACGTCCCACGAGGTGATGAAGAGGCTCAATGCCAAGATCTATGCCGAGGCGAAGCGGCTGGGAGTGAAGTGGATCATCGGGGGCGAGTGCGGCCACATGTGGCGGGTGCTGCACCAGTACATGGACACCATGAACGGCCCCGCCGACTCCCTGGAGGAGCCGGTGTCCCCCATCACCGGCACCAAGTTCGAGAACGCCCGCTCCACCAGGATGGTCCACATCTGCGAGTTCACCGCCGACCTCATCCGGCACGGTAAGCTCAAGCTCGACCCCTCCCGCAACGACCACCTGGTGGTCACCTTCCACGACTCCTGCAATCCCTCCCGGGCCATGGGGCTGCTGGACGAACCCCGCTACATCATCCGCAACGTGTGCCGGCACTTCTACGACATGCCGGAGAACACCATCCGGGAGTACACCTTCTGCTGCGGCAGCGGGGCCGGCCTGGGCCCGGACGAGAACCTGGAGATGCGCCTGCGGGGCGGACTTCCCCGCGCCAATGCGGTGAAGTACGTGCGCGAGAAGTACGGGGTGAACACCCTGGCCTGCATCTGCGCCATCGACCGGGCCGCCCTGCCACCCCTGATGGACTACTGGGTGCCCGGGGTGGGGGTGGCGGGGGTGCACGAACTGGTGGGCAACGCCCTCATCCTGCCCGACGAGGGTGAACGCACCACCGACCTGCGCGGCAACCCCCTGCCGCAACCGGCCGGCGCCGGGGCCGGCAACGGCGACCCGGGCGGAGCTGGGGCGGCCCCCCGGAGGGAGGCGTGACCATGTACGACTCGGGAAAGATCCTCACCGGCCTCCTGATATTCGCTCTGCTGGTCACCTTCCCGGTGTGGTACCACCTGGGGAGGGCCACCCCGCCCCCCGAACCCGACCTGGACACCCCGGTCATCGCGGGCCTGGCGGAGAAGGAGTGTATCGAGTCCACGGAATACATGAGGGCCTACCACATGGAACTCCTCAAGACCTGGCGTGACCTGGCCGTACGCTCGGGCGAGAAGACCTATGTGGCCCGGGATGGCGAGAAATACCCCATCAGCCTTGAGGACACCTGCCTCAAGTGCCACTCCAACAAGAGCCGCTTCTGCGACCAGTGCCACAACTACCTGGGCGTCGATCCCAACTGCTGGAACTGCCATGTGGCGCCCGAGGAGGGGAACCGCTAATGAGCGGAGCCGCATGTGGCTGGGGGACGGGAGCCACCGATGGAGCGCAGCCGTACACGGAGGAGGAGAGCCGCTGATGGAAATGGACCGCAGGACCTTCCTTAAGATGGGCGGGCTCGGGCTCCTGGGCCTTATGGCGGCCCCCGTGGTCGACGTCCTCCTCAAGGCCGGGCGAGTCAGCGGGGCGGGCACCTCCGCCGCGGTCACCGCCGGGAGGTGGGCCCTGGTGGTGGACATGAAGAAGTGCCTGGAGGCAGGACCCAGCTGCGCGGACTGTATCCTGGCCTGCCACCGGGCCCACAACGTGCCCCAGATACCCGACCTCCAGGAGCAGGTCAGGTGGATTTGGAAGGAGCCCTTCGAGCACGCCTTCCCCGAGCAGGAGGGGCGGGCAGAGAGCCTGGCGGGCAAGCCCTTCCTCGTGCTGTGCAACCACTGCACGGATCCCCCCTGCGTGCGGGTGTGCCCCACCCGGGCCACCTTCAAGCGGCAAGACGGCATCGTGATGATGGACTACCACCGCTGCATCGGCTGCCGCTACTGCATGGCCGCCTGCCCCTACGGGGCCCGCAGCTTCAACTTCCGCGATCCCCGGCCCTACGTGAGCACCACCAACCCCGCCTACCCCACCCGGGAGCGCGGGGTGGTGGAAAAGTGCAACTTCTGTGAAGAGAGGCTGGCCGAGGGATTGCCGCCCGCCTGTGTGGCCGCCTGCCGGTACGGGGCACTCGTGTTCGGCAACCTGGTAGATCCCCATTCGCAGGTGCGGCAGATCCTGCGCGCCCGGTACACCATCTGCCGCAAGCCGGAGCTGGGCACCCGGCCCAACGTCTACTACGTGGTCGGATAGATTGCCCGCGGCCGGGGGCTGCCCCCGCGCCCGGGCCCCCGCCCGAGGTCGCCACATCGCCCCCGGAGCGCGCAGCGGCGCACCATGGGCGTCACACCTGACCAGGAGGGTGACCGATGATCGAAAAAGCACTGACGGGAAGCAGAAGGTACTGGGGGTGGGTGGGCATCCTGCTTGCGCTCGTCGCAGCGGGGGCGGGTTGCTACCTCCTGCAGCTGGGGCGCGGCCTCACCATCACCGGCATGAGCCGGGACGTCTCCTGGGGCCTTTACATCGGCCAGTTCACCTTCCTGGTGGGGGTGGCCGCCTCGGCGGTGATGGTGGTCCTGCCCTACTACCTCCACAACGTGAAGGAGTTCGGCCGCATCACCATCTTCGGCGAGTTCCTGGCCGTGTCAGCCGTCATCATGTGCCTGCTCTTCGTCATCGTGGACCTGGGCAAACCGGCCCGCATTTTCAACATGATCCTGTACCCCACGCCCAACTCGATCCTCTTTTGGGACTTCGTAGTACTTACCGGCTACCTGCTGCTCAACCTCATCATCGGCTGGAACGTGCTGGAGTCCGAGCGCAACGAGGTCCCTCCCCCCCGCTGGGTGAGGACCCTCGTCTACGTCTCCATCCCCTGGGCCATCAGCATCCACACCGTGACGGCCTTCCTGTACGCCGGTCTCCCCGGGCGCCACTACTGGCTCAATCCCCTGCTGGCGGCCCGCTTCCTGGCCTCGGCCTTCGCCTCGGGACCCGCCCTGCTCATCATCCTGGCCTTCATCATACGGAGGGTCACTTCATTCGACCCCGGTCGCGAGGCTATCACCAAGCTCTCCCTGATCGTCGCCTACGCCCTCACCACCAGCATGTTCTTCCTGGGCCTGGAACTCTTCACCGCCCTCTACAGCCGCGTGCCCGCCCACGGGCTCCCCACCATCCAGTACCTCTTCACGGGTAAGGACGGCTTCGGCAACCTGGTCCCACTCATGTGGACGTCGGTAGTGCTGGGCCTGGTGGCCGCCTACCTGCTGATCAACCCCGCCACCCGCGGGCGCGATGCCACCCTCCTGTTCGCCTGCGCCGCCACTTTCGTCTCCATCTGGATGGAGAAGGGCATCGGCCTGGTGGTGGGCGGCTTTATCCCCAACCCCTTCGAGGAGATCCAGGAGTACGCCCCCACGTTGCCCGAAGCCATCATCACCACGGGGGTGTGGGCCGTCGGCCTGCTCATCCTCACCCTCCTGTGCAAGATAGCCATCGCCGTCAAGGAAGCCGCCGAGCCTCCCGCGGCCCGCCCTTTCCCACAGCGGCAAGGCTTTTAGCCACCGCCTCCAGGCGGGGCACGGGCATTTGCTACCGGTGCGGGCTCCGGGTCTTTTCCACGCCCACCCCTATACTTGTGCCACGGGGTTCCGCAGTACCCCGATGGCGGGAGCCTCTATCTCCACCATGTCGCCGGGCCGGAGGGCCACGTCGTCCGGCGGTACGATCCCTGTCCCCGTCAGCAACACGGTCCCGGCCGGCAGGGGGTTGCTGCGCACCAGGCAGGACACGAGGTACTCGAAACGGCGCCGCAAGAGGCGGGTCGACGTAGCCCCCTCGAAGACCACCCTGCCTTCCCTGATGATGCGGCAGCGCATTTCCAGGTCGTACAGGTCAACTTCCCGCGCGGGGACAAGGGCGGGCCCCAGTGCGCAACAGCGGTCGAATATCTTGGCCTGGGGAAGGTAGAGGGCGTTTTGCGCCTCGATGTCCCGCGCGGTAACATCATCCCCCAGGGTGACTGCCACCACCTCTGCCCCTTCCCCCAGCACCAGGGCCAACTCGGGCTCCGGAACCGTCCAGGTGGAATCAGAACGCACCCCTATGGGTTCACCCGGGCCCACCGTCCGGCGCCCGGAATCCTTGAAGAACAACTCCGGCCTCTCGTCCCGATAGGCCCGGTCATAGAGATCGGGCAGCACGCTTTCCTCGACCCTGGCGTTGCGGCTGCGCTCGTACGTCAACCCCGCCCCCCAGACCTCCGCAGGCACGAGCGGCAACCCGAGGGCCATGCCCTCCGCCGCCCCCGATTCCAGTAGCGAATACCGGGCCACGGGTTGACCCCCTTGGATCTCATCAGCAATCTCCCGCAACCACTGCTGGAGCGGCACATGACGGGCGCCTGCCTCCCTGAGCAGTTCGGCGAAATCAGAGGCCCCCGCCTGTGCCGACAGGTCGAACACCAGGTCCCCCAGCACCAATCCCAGCATCGGCCGCGCGCCTGTACGGGCATCCGCAACCTTCAGCGACACTATCTTCATCGTCCTACCCCCCACAGCGGCCGTCACCCGGCCACTATCCCTTCACTACCCGTGCCAGCCGGACCAGCCCCTCCCTGATGTCAGCCGCCTGGGCGGCCAGCGACACCCGCACGAATTCCCGGCCCGACGGCCCGAAGGTGGTACCGGGCGCCACCGCTACCCGATGGGTCTGGAGCAGTTCCCGGGCAAAAGCATGGGAATCTTCACACCCCACATCTACCCAAAGGTAAAACGCCCCCGCCGGACGCTGGTAGCGGATACCGTACTCGTCCAGCGTGGCTACCGCCAGGTCCCGGTTCTCCCGGTAAGTGCGCCTCATCTCCTCAACGCAGTCCTGAGGGCCCGAAAGAGCAGCCTCGGCTGCCTTCTGGGACACGCTGGGAGCACAGGAGACGTACGCCTCCTGGAGCTTGGCCATTTGCGCTATGACTGGTTGAGAGGCAATCGCGTACCCGAGCCTCCAGCCCGTCATGGCGTACGTCTTGGAGGCGCTGAACACTCCGATGACTACGCCGTCGCGATCAAAAGCCAGGGCAGTGTGATGCCTGCCCTCGAATACTATCTTCTCGTAAACCTCGTCCGCTATCAGGAAGATGTCCCGGCGCCCGGCCAGCTCCACCAGCTCGCGCACCAGGTCCTCGTCGAACACGGTACCCAGCGGGTTGGAGGGCGAATTGATTATCAGGGCCCGGGTGCGCTGGCCGATCAGCCGGTCGATGAGAGCCGGGTCAGGAAGGAACCCGTTCTCCGGCAGCAGCGGGTAGCGCCGCACCCGGGCTCCCGCACAGCGGACAATCATTTCATAGTTGGGCCACCCGGGATCGGGTATAAGTACCTCGTCGCCCGGATCGACCACGGCGCGGACGGCCCCCGACACGGCGCCCACCCCTCCGACCGTGACCACCACATTCTCGGCCGTCACGGGCAGACCGTAATCCTGGTTGAAACGCCGGGCTATCAGCTCGCGCAGGGTGAGCAGTCCGGCATTGGCCGTGTACTTCGTGTAACCCTCTCGGGCAGCGCGGCCGGCCGCCTCCACAATGTGGGCAGGTGTGGAAAAAAGCGGCTCCCCCACCTCCAGCCGTATCACGTCGGGCATCCCGATGGCCAGGTTCATGATCTCCCTGATGCCGGATTGCTTGAGCCCAACAACGAGTTGCGACAAAGAAGGCATCTCTCTTCCCCCTGTGCCTACCACCTAGGAGTCTGCACCAAAAGTGCCTGAAACGATACCTCTAACCCCTGTTTCCAAGGAAAGATCTGGATCTCGCCTGCCGGCGGGAGCCCGATGGGCCCCCGCGAAGCCCATACTTAGCCCTCGATCAGCCCTTCAACCACCCCTTCTGTCCCCGTATCCCCGCTCAAGCCGACACTACCCCCTGTACAGGGAGTTCCCCAGGCTGCTTGTCAAAAGCTGCCAGGAGGAGTTTGATGTCGTGAAGCACGGCCGCCATCATCAGTTGAAACTTCACTTTGATGCGTCCGATGTACCGTGCCTTGCGGGCACCGTGGCGTTTGAGGTCACACCCGGTCCGCTCGATGTGCGCCCGCTGCCTGTACTTCTCCCGAAACTCGGGCGTCTTCTGCTCTTTCTTGAGGGCCTGCAGCAATTCCTCGCGGGGATGCACCCTCACCTGCCTGCCCAGCTTGCTGTCTGTGCACTTGGCCCGGAGGGGACAGGACGCGCACACCTCGGCCGGGAACCTGTACACGGGAATCTTGCGCCCGCGCTCGTCCTTGCCCCAACTGAGCGTCCTCGTCTCCTGCCCCGCCGGGCACCTCACATACCCTTCCTGCACGTTGATCTCGAAGTCGTCCTTGCTGAAGTGACCGTCCCGCCGGGGAGCAGGGGGGACGGGCGCCACCACCTCCACCCCTTTGGCCTGCAGCTTCTCCCGCAACTCGGGGTCACCAAAGGCGCAGTCACCCAGCAACTTCGGAGGAGCCTGGCCAACTCGCCCCTTGTGCTGGTCGACCAGTTCCTCCGCCTTCTCCGCGTCAGGGGCATTGGCAGGGGTCTCTTCTATCCCCGTGACCCACTCGCCCTTCTCCCCTGCCGCTATCAGATGCGCCTTGTACCCGTCGGTCTTGTTGGAAGAGGTCTTGTGCCCGTGCCGCATCTCGGGATCGACGGTGGATATCACCCGGTCCTTCGCCACCCCCCGGCGGATGCGTATCCTGCCCTCGCCGTCCTCCTCGATGTCCTGCTCGGCCACCCGCTCCAGGAAGTCGGCTGCCTTCTTCAACTCCTCCGGGGCATCGGCCCTCTCGCGTACTGCCTTCACCAGGCGGCGGGCATCCTTCACCAGGCTCTCCACCAGGGCCTGCTTCTCGGCAGGGTTCGACCAGTCGATGGCCGGCTTCTTGGGCGAGCCGTAGTCCTTCCGCTCAAGGAGTTGCTCCAGCTCCTCCCTGCACTCGTGGAAACCAGCCACCTTCAGCACCATGGCCACCGCCCTCCGGATGAGGGTGATGGTGTCCTGCCTGGCCGCCGCACCCTCCACCAGGAAGGTGTCCACGATGGCCACCGTCTCTCCGGAGATCAGCCCCCGCTCCTTCCCAAGGGCCACCACTTTGTCAAGCAGCATCTTCGCGCCGTCGCCTGCGATCAGCCGCTGCCGGAAGCGGCACAACGTTACCGCGTCAAGCCCCGGGCCGTTGCGCGACATGCGCAGGGCGTACTTGACCCGGTCGTCGTACAGGGTGGCCTCCTCAAGCTCGCGGTCGGAAAGGTCCTTTTCCAGCTGGATGAGGATCGCGCCAGTAAGCTGGGCGGGGCTCACCGAGGGGCGGCCGATGTCGGAGTAAAGGTGGGCAAACTCCTCTTTCAAATTGCCCTGTTCCCAGGCCCAGGCGCGAAAACGGGCCCAGAAGGACCTTTTGGGGATGCGGTCCATCCACCCCCAGGTGTCCTCTACGTGCTAGTTCGTGTTCACGTAGCCCAGCATCCGCACCGCCCACCCTGCCCAAAATCGTTGCTACGGCTGCATTCTATCAAGGTCTGCGGGCATTGTCCAAACAGATGTTTCCAGGGCGTAGTTCCAGAAGTGGAAAACGCGCTGACAAGAGGGCCGCCTGAGGGTCCCACAGGGGTTTTTGAAGCGGACTCTTAGGCGGCCTCGGACCGCAGAACCAAGTCTCATTGCTCGTCTAAACCCGTCTGACAGCAGCGGGTCACGCCCGGATTTCCTGACGGATGAAGAGGTAGTACGCCACGGCGAACACGCCGGCAGTGAGAGCCACCAGGCTCACCAGGTGGGGCCACACCAGGAGCAGGCTCTGGCCGGGTGACAGGAACCCGGCGATGGCGCCCTCCACCTGTTCCAGAAGGATGGGCCCCAGTGTGCGGATGCTGGGGTTAAGCAGGGTGATGATGGCCTCTTCGTAGAGGACGGTGGGCGAGAGGCGACCCAGGGCGAGCTGCCAGCGTGCATTGCGCAGGGCTACCTCCACGGGGGCGTCCTGGGTGACGGGGAAGAAGGTGTCGGCGATGAGCCCGGCCAGCAGGCGGGCGAACACGGCGAAGAAGAGCCAGATGGCTATGCCGGCCAGGGCCGAGGAGGCGGCTTGCCGGAAAATGACGGAAAAGAGGATGCCCAGGGCGAGCCAGAAGGCCACGTAGATGACGGTCACCACCAGATAGGCGAGTACCCGCACCACTTCCTCACCGGTGGGGGGTACTCCGGTGAGGATGAGCCCCAGGCCGGCCACCAGCAGCCCCAGGGAACCCATCATCCAGCCCAGCATGGCGGTCCCGGCCAGGAACTTGCCGTTGATGACGTCGTCCCGGTATATGGGCTGGGAGAGCAGCCGGCTGAGGGTGCCGCGGTTGCGCTCGCCCACGATGGCATCGAATCCCATGGCCAGGCCCACCAGGGGTCCCAGGAAAGATACAAAGGCGATGAAGGGAGGCAGGGTGCCCGAGGTGGTGAACAGGCGCAGGAATACGTAAGGGCTGTCCTCCTGTGCCACCGTATCGCGGATGGTCTGGGCACCCACGTACATACTGCTCAGCCCCGTGATGCCCACCAGCAGGAAGAGGATCAGGAAGCGGATACCGGTGGTGTGGTCGGCTATCTCCTTGGCACACACCACTCCCAGCCCGCCACTTGACCAGGAGGAAGTCCGTTGCCTGATCCGGTCCCACCAGGACGCGGTAACCCGCGGGGTGTCCTGCACAGCGGCCGGCTTCACCCCTAGTCACCTCCCTGGAAGTACTGAAGGTAGATGTGATCGAGGCTCTGGCCCCGGGCAACCAGTTCCGGGACGGAGATGGGCCCGGGATCGACCAGTCTCCCCCGCACGAAGATGCCCACGCGGTCACATATCTCCTGGATCTGGTGCAGGAGGTGGGAGGAGATGAGCACGGTGCGCTTCTCCTCCCGTGCCAGCCGCACGATGAGGGCGAGCACCTCACGCACGCCCTCGGGGTCGATCCCCAGGGTGGGTTCGTCCAGGATGAGCAGCCGGGGGTCCTTGACCAGGGCATCGGCGAGCCCCAGCCGCTGGCGCATGCCCCGCGAATACTCCCGCACGGGGCGGTCTGCGTCACCGCCCAGGCCCACCGAGTCCAGCAGTGCCGCGATGCGCTCCTCGGCGGGGGCAGGCGGCAGGCGGTTGAGCCGGGCGGTGTAGCGCAGGTTCTCGCGCCCGGTCATGTCCTCGTAGAAGCCCACGTTGTCGGGCAGGTACCCCGCCAGCCGCTTCACCGCCAGCGGTTCCCGGGTGGGGTCGTGGCCGGCCACCCGCACGGTGCCCTCGCTGGGCTCGGTGAGGCCGAGCAGCATGAGGATGGTGGTGGTCTTCCCCGCCCCGTTGGGACCCAGCAGGCCGAACACCTCGCCCTCGTAGATGTCCAGGTCCAGGTGGTCCACCGCCACCAGTTCCCCGTACCTCTTGGTCAGTCCGCGCATGGTGACGATAACCCGGTCTGTCATGGCATTACCCGCCTCTTGTCCCGCTCTTGCCCCTCATCTTGCCCCGCTGTGAGCCGCCCCGTAACCCGTTTCTGAGGGCGCGGGGACGATGCTCCGCCGTCGGTCGCGCCCCCCGCGCGGGCGGGTCAGCGGCGACCGTACTTGCGGAAGGTGGCCCACACTCCGGCCATCACGGCCGCCACCAGGGCGATGCCGACCATGCCCCAGGCAGTGGGGGTGAGCACGGTCACCCGGAACTCGGTACTTTCCCAGGCCCCGCTGGCACTGGCGCTCAGGCTCACCACGTAGTCACCGGCGATGGCCCGGCTGTCGGGTTTCACGTACGCCGTCACCTCCCGGCTCTCCCCCGCCCGCAGGCCCTCGATGCTCTCCGGGTCGAATCGCACCGACCAGTTGCGGGGCGGGCTGGAAGAGAAGGTGACGCGCTCCAGGTCTGCGCTCCCCGCGTTTTCCACCACGAGCTGGATGGGGCTCTCCCGGCCCGGGCTGGCGCGGGCGCTCAGCCGGCCGGAGGGGGTGGTAAGGCGGAGTTCGAAGGTCCCCAGGATGTTGATTTCCAGGGAGGTGGAGGCCTGGCTGGCCCCCGAGAGGGCTTCCACCACCACGTCGTAACGCCCGGCCGGGACTTTCTGGGGGGGTTTCACTTCCACGTCCAACCCCCGCGTTTCCCCAGCTGGCAGGCTGAGGCTGGCGATTTGCTTGCTCTCGTAGGCGGGACTGAAGGTCACCTGCCACCCGGGCGGCGCCTGAGCCCGCAGGCTGTAAGAACGCTCCCGGGAACCGTTGTTGGTGAGATCCACGCGGAAGCGGAAGGTGGCGTTGCTGGGTCCGGTGAGAGAGGGGTACTGGGTCACCATGCGGTCAGGTCCGGCCTCTTCCGTACTCACGCGGATGCTGACCTGCAGGGAGGTGCTTGCCGCCGGCGAGCGGGCGCTTACCACGATGCGACCCTCGACCGGCCTGGCATCCTCGGGGACCTTGACCTGCAGTTCTACTTCCTGCTCGCCGGTGGCGGGTACGTAGACCTGGTAGATCTGCCGGCCGTCGCCGAGCAGGTAAACCTGCCACCCCTCCGGGTGAGCACCGACCTGCAGGGTGACTTTCTGGCTGCCCAGGCCGGGGGCGGAGAGGTGCAAGGGGAAGGTGAGCGTTTCACCCGGCCGGGCCACCACACCCGGGTACGGGGTGGAGAGCACAAGACCCTGGGCCCGTGCTCCCGGCGCGGGAACGGCTATCGCCAGCACGAAGGCTGCCAGCAGGATAAAGTGCCAACCCCGCCGGACCAATGGCATGAGGCGACTCCTGGCACCCATGGGTAGATCTTCCCTCCGCGCAAAAGGTCGAGACCGGCCTCCTTGCGGGGCGCCGGCTCAAAGCGGTCAGTTCGACAGGCCGGCCTGCGATTCCTTCTGGCCTGAACCACCTGGCCGTGGCACCCCTGCTGTGGTTGCACGAACGACCCTTGCGAGTTGCAGGGCAAACAGGCTTTCGCGGCAACAGTTGACGCGCGGTGCCGGTCGTGCTAAGCTTTTGGTGTGACAACGTAAGAGCAGGTCGGGCAACCGCGAGCACAGGTGACCGCGAGGTCGTGTTCGAGGAAAGTCCGAACTCCACAGGGCAGGGTGCTGGATAACGTCCAGCGGGGGTAACCCCAGGGACAGTGCCACAGAAAGAAACCGCCTCCGGATTCCGGGGGTAAGGGTGCAATGGTGGTGTAAGAGACCACCAGGGGCCGGGCGACCGGTCCGCTAGGTAAACCCCACCCGGAGCAAGACCAAGTAGGGGGAGGATGATGTGGCCCGCGGACTCCCCGGGTTAGGTCGCTTGAGGCCCCGGGCAACCGGGGTCCCAGATGGATGGTTGCCGCCCCGCCCGCCGGTGCGGCCGGTGGCGGGGGCACAGAATTCGGCTTACAGACCTGCTCACCGCAAACAGGCGCGGACCCCGGCGGGTCCGCGCTTTCTGTGCATGGGAACGCTACTGACAAGGATCGCGGGCGGGCCAGGGCGAAAGAAACGGCGTCTGGGGGGATACGGTTGCGGGTGGTAGTGGGCATCACGGGAGCTTCCGGTGCCCTATATGGCGTCAGGTTGCTCTCCGTCCTGCGGGAGGCGGGGGTGGAAACCCACCTCATCATCAGCCGGTGGGGTGCCGAGACTATCAGGGAGGAAACCGGCCTCGACCCGGACCGTGTCCGGGCCCTGGCCTACCGCACGTACTCCCACGATGACCTGGCTGCCCCGCCCGCCAGCGGCAGCTTTCCCGTAGACGCCATGGCGGTGGTGCCCTGCAGCATGAAGACGGTGGCGGCCATCGCCCACGGGTTCTCGCGGGATCTCATCAGCCGGGCGGCCGACGTGTGCCTGAAGGAGCGGCGCCGCCTGGTGGTGGTCCCGCGGGAGACGCCCCTCAGTCCCCTCCACCTGGAGAACCTGCTGCGGCTGGCCCGGCTCGGCGTGGTGGTATTGCCGCCCGTGCCTGCTTTCTACCTCCGGCCGGCCTCCCTCGAGGAGCTGGTGGATGGCACCGTGGGGCGCATCCTGGATCACCTGGGGGTGGCCCACGGGCTTTCGCGACCCTGGGGCGGCCCCTCGCATCCGGAGCAGCACGGGCTCGGGCGGCCGCGCCAGCCGGGGCCGCCGCAAGCATGCCGGCCCGGTCAGGAGGGGGAGCCCGGGGATGGCCGCCAGGGCGAGCCCGGGTCTTCCGGCGGCGGTGGTGGTCGGCCGGGCGTGGTCGAGGTCGAGACGCGGGCAGGTGAGGGGAGGCTGCAGGTGGTGGCACGCGGCTGGGACACCGGCCGCGGGTACGTGGTGGGCCTGTTCGGGGGGGAGAGCCCCCACGTGGGCGCGGTGGTGGTGAGTATGCCCCGGCCCAGCCTGGCCGACCCCGGGAAGCCAAGTTGTACGTCCTCAGTCATTAACCTGCCGGCCCACAAGGAAGAGGAGGTCATCCGCCCCCTGGCGGAGGAACTGGCGCGCGCCACCGGGCGCCCGGTGGTGGGGGTCGCGGGAGTGCACGTGGAGGGGGCGGACCCCGCCTCCCTGGATGCTCTCGTACACCATTGCCGTGAGGCCGGCAGGCGCCTCGTGGGAGTCATCACCCGCGGGGACGCGGGTTAATTACGGGGGAGATGGTCGTGGGTGAACCCGTAGGAGGGAAGTTGCCCCCCGCGGTCCTGGAGAAGCTGGTTCTGAGCCGCCAGGGGGCCCGGCGACGGGAAGTCCTGCGCGGTTCGGGGATCGGGGTGGACGCGGCGGTCCTGCAACTCGGCGGGGGGACCTGTGTCTTCTCCGTGGATCCCATCACCGGCGGAAGCGGGAGAATGGGGGAACTCTGCATCTACGTGGCCTGCAACGACCTGGCCGCGGCGGGGGCAGAGCCGGTGGCGGTGGGCATCACCCTGCTCGTGCCCGCCCCCCTGGGTGAGGAATACGTGGCAGGATTCATGGCCGAGGCCGATGCGGCCTGCCAGAAGCTAGGAGTTGCCATCGCCGGGGGCCATACGGAACTGGTACCGGGTCTGCCCGCCCCCCTGGTGTGCGTGGCTGCCCTCGGCCAGCCCTGGCCGGGTTGCCGGCTGCCCTCCGGTCCGCAGCCGGGTGACGCCCTGGTCCTCACCAAGGGCGCGGGTATTGAGGGTGCCGCCGTCCTGGCTACGGACTTCCCCGACCGCCTGGAGGGTCTGGTGCCGGGGGACCTGCTGGAGCGGGCCCGGTCGCTGTTTGACTCCCTGAGTGTGCTCCCCGAGGCCCGCATCGCGGCAGCCCGGGGGGCCAACGCCATGCATGACGTGACGGAAGGGGGCGTGCTGGGCGCCGTCTGGGAGATGGTGCACTCCGCCGGACTGGGGGTGGAGGTGTGGGAGCAGGCGGTGCCGGTGCCGGCCGAGGTGGGCGCAATTTGCCGGGTGCTGGGCCTCGACCCCCTGCGACTGGTGTCCAGCGGGTCCCTCCTCGTCGCGGCGGCCGATGGCGAAGCCCTTGTCTCCCGGCTGGCCGACGCCGGCATCGGGGCGGCGGTGGTGGGCCGCATCACTCCCTCGGGGAGGTGGCTGGTCAGGGAGAACGGCACGGTACCCATAGAGCCGCCCGAGGGTGACGAGTTGTGGCGGGCCCGTGACATGCTCTCCCGCCGCTGACGCGCTGCGGACGGGGGGGCGGTCGGGCACTACGGCCTGGCGGTACCTGGCGCTGCGCGGTGGCATGGTGCCTCATAGGAAAAGGTACTTGTACTCATAATCGATGCCTCAAAGCGGAAAGTACTCAAGATGCCGCGTGTCCCTTTTCCGAGGGGTCCTTGCCTGAGGGCCGGGATTTGGCCCGGTAAGCTGCCCTGAGTTCCGCTTGAAGCCTGGTTATCTGCCGCCTGAGTTCGGCCGGGTTGAGGGTGGCGTATTCCTGCTGGAGACGGGCTTTCACGTCTTCGGCCACCTGGGGGGAGAGGAGGACGCGTTGGTACGGCGTCTTGGCGACGTCGTAGCTCTTCTTAACCTTCGCACCCCTTCTCTCCTTCTGCTGGAGCTTCCTGACGGGCTGAAAGTAGTTGGTGTACAGCCGCAAGACCCGGTACAACCGGTTAAGTGCTGACAGCTCCTCTTCGGTATCGTGGCGGGCATATCCCACGGTACGGCGGACTACGCACCAGTTTTTCTGCTCGATATGGCAGCTGTCGTTTTTCTTGTAGGGGCGGCCGCGGGTGAAAGTGATCTGGTGCTGGGTGCAATAGCGTACGAGGTGGGCGTTGATGAACTCTCCGCCGTTGTCGGAGTCTATGCCCCTCACGGGGAAGGGGCACCTGCGGATGATCTCCTCCAGGGCCTGAAACACCCACTTTTGGGCCTTGTTCTTGACGGCCATGGTTTCCGTCCAGCCGGTGGCCACATCCACCGCATCGAGCGTATGGGCGTAGTCGCCGGTGGCGGAGCTACCGTCGTGGGCGACGAGGTCGATTTCGAGGAAACCTGGCTCGGAATCCTCCCACTCGGCGAAGGTTTTTATGGGGATCTGACCCTTGAGTAGGGTTCCTGGTTTGGTGCCCGATTTCTTGGCCTTGACTGCCATCTTCTTCCTGGCAGGGGCCAGGAGCCGATCGATGGTGGAGGCGCTCATGGCCACGAGTTTCTCCCGAACCTCGTCGCTGAGCGACAGTTCCTTGTGGTGCTCCAGGATGGGGACGACCTCGCGCAGGAAAGGCGCCAACCGTTTGCCGCATATTCCATCGAGGATAGCCCAGACGCGTGTAAGGGCCCAAACGACGTCGGGGCCGTACACGGGCTTCCTGCCGGCCTTTTTCATGGGTTTGCGTTTGCGTTTATGGACGGGCTTGCCGGCGGCTCTGAGGGCCCTGGCTGCATACGATCGATTGAAGCCCGTAAGCTGGGACAGTTGATCGAGGATCCTGCCCTTTTCCTTCTTGGCTGTCCGATGATAGGCCCGCGCGAGCTCCTTGACCACTGACTGCCTTTCACGCAAAGTGAGGGGCACCTCAACGTTGCCTCCTTTACTCGGGCCCTGTTCCTTGTCCACCATTGCCTTCCACTCCTTTCGAGTACCTTCCTGTTTTGAGGCACCGATCCTCCCTCTTCTGGAGTACTTTTTAATTCCGAGGCATCGATCCGCTTTCGAGTACGTTTTTTCTGAGGCAATGCGGGTGGTTGACATTTGTCCACCGGGAGTTTTATACTCTAAAAACAACCGCT